>JALYXJ010000345.1 GCA_030947165.1 Gemmatimonadota bacterium | reverse complement strand
CACGAAGTCGAGCAGCATCGGCAGGTTCGCGCCGGCGACGAGCACGCCGGCGCCGAGCTCGCGGATCACCTTGCGCGCGGCCATCGTGCAGCTTCCCGCCTGCAGGTCCGTGAAGATCACCCGCGCCCCGCTCTCGCGCAGCTTGTCGAGGAGGAGCTGCTTGATGTCGTCGCCGCACAGACCGGTCACGCGGATCGGAAGGAGCGTGCTTCCCTTCCCCGTGATCATGTCCACCGCCGACACGAGGCCGAACGCGAAATCCGCATGACCCGCGACGAGGGCGCGGGGAGCCGGGAGGGGGGACGGCGCCGGATCACTCATGGTCACCACTCAGGTAGCGATTGATCTCCGTCTTGTCGCGCATCTGCTTGATCAGCCGCGCGTTGAACCGTTCGGCCGGGTCGATGCCACTCCACTTGAGCAGATGATGCATGGCGATCACCTCCGCCACCACGGTGATGTTCTTCCCCGGATTCAGCGGCACGGTGATGCGCGGCAGCTGCACCCCGAGGATGTCGGTCGTCTCGCCATCGAGCCCGGTGCGCTCCACGGTGGCGGGGGAGTCGCCCTGATGCCACTCCTCGAGCTGCACGATGACCTCGATGCGCTTCTGCTGCCGCACGGCGCGAATGCCGAAGATGGCGGGGACGTCCACCAGACCAACCCCGCGGATCTCCATGTAGTGCCGCTGGAGCTCGTGGCCGCGGCCGATGAGGATGTCGCTCCCCTTCTTGCGCACGAGCACGAGGTCGTCCGCGACGAAGCGGTGGCCGCGCTCCACGAGATCGAGCACGCACTCGGACTTGCCGATGCCGCTCTGGCCCACGAAGAGGAGCCCGACGCCGTAGACGTCAGCGAGGGAGCCGTGCAGCGTGGTCTGCGGCGCGAAGTGATCCTCGAGCCATGGCTTGATCCGGTTGTAGAACTCGTTGGTCTTCAGCGCAGAGCGCAGGACGGCTACACCGGCGTGCGTCGCCTCTTCGGCGACCTCGGACGGCAGGTCCAATCCCTTGGTGACGAACACGCAGGGAATCGGAAAGCTGAAGAACTGCGCGAGGTGTGCGCGACGAATGGAGGCGTCGAGCGAATGGAGGTACGTCACCTCCGTTTCGCCGAACACCTGGACGCGCTCCGCGGCGAACCGCGCCACGAAGCCCGCCAGCGCCAGGCCGGGGCTCGACACGTCCGCTCCCGGAACGAGACGGTCCAGGCCATCGGTGCCATGCACCCGCTCCAGCTCGAGCAGCGTCCGCATCTGCTCGAACATCGAGCCCACCTTGAGCGGTGGGGTCACGCGTGCGCGACCGCTCGAACTCGGGCGGCTCGAGCCCGGACCGTCCGCTTGAGCGCCGTGAGCTGGATGCCCAGCCGCCCGAGAGCGGCCGTGAGCGCCGGCCCGAAGTAGCGCCCCTCCGCTTCCGCGACGAGGCGTCGATGGCGTGGCGCGTGGAGCACGATCTCGACGCGCCGCGTCGGACCGTCCTCCTCGAAGCGAATGACCGCGTCGACGGCGCGATCGCTCCGCTCGGTCAGCCTCCGTACGCCGGTGATCGCACGCTGGCGCATGTGATCCGACACGGCGACGCCACGTCCGTGAAACACGATGTCCATTCAGGTTCCGCGACGAGAGGTGAGCACTCCCTGCAGGTGGCGCTCCGTCTCATCGGCGGCGCGCTCCCACGTGAACGTCTCGGCGAAGCGGCGGGCCTGCACCCCCAGCCGCGCCACGAGCTCCCGATCCGCGGCGAGCCGACCCATCGCCGCCGCCATCGCCACGGAGTCGCCGTGGGGCACGAGATAGCCGGTCTCGCCATCACGCACCGACTCGCGGATGCCCGGCGAGTTGGACGCCACGACCGGCGTGCCGCTCGCCGCCGCCTCGAGATTGGTGATGCCCCAGCCCTCCTTGGGCGACGCGAACAGAAGCCCCCACGCCCGGCGCAGCAGATGCCGCTTCTCCGCCTCGCTGATACGCCCAAGAAACCGCACGCGCTCGCCAAGGTCAAGCGATGCGGCCAGCTGCTCGAGCACCGGTCGGTAGTCGCCGGCGCCTGCGATCTCGAGGGTGGCGGTGGGATGGTTCAGCGCGGCGAACGCCCGCACCACATGGTGCACGCCCTTGTAGCGCTTGAGCCGGCCGAGGTACGCAAAGACGGGCTCGGCCGCGCGATCGTCGAGCGATGGCGTGTAACCGGTCGAGTCGATCCCCGGATAGATGACTGTCACGTCGTCACGCGGGATGCCGCGCCCGGCGAGGTCATCCGCCGTGCTGGTGCTGATCGCCTGGAACGGCACACCGTGATATACGCGCCCCAGCGGGCGCTCGGCCAGCCACACGGCGGCGGCGAGCGGAGCGGCCAGCTCCTGAAACGCCGTGCCCCCGAAGAGGTGCGGCACCAGGGCCACAACCGGCGGACCGCCCCACGTCGTGGTCGCGAGCGGGATCTTGTTGATGTCTTCGACCATCACGTCGAAGCCGCCCGTCGCCAGATGGCGCCGGAAATACGAGCGTGCCCGAGTTGGGAAGGTGTAGCGCGTTCCCGTACGATGCACCCGGATGCCATCGAGCGTGTCGGTCAGCTCGGCGCCCGGCCATCCGCCGCAGAGCAGCGTGACATCGTGTCCTCGCGCCGCGAGCCGTCCGAAGATCTCGTGCAGATGGATCTCCGCGCCCCCGGCGAGTGGATTCTCGCGGCACTGCCAGTTGACGAGGAGCAATCGCACTTATATCCGCCCCATGCGGCGCGCCAGTGCGTCCAGCACGCCGTTGACGAACTTGGCGCTCGCCGCGCTGCCGAAGCGCTCGGCGAGGGTGACCGCTTCCTGGATGACGACGCGGGGCGGCGTCTCGCCGATGGTCAGCTCGGCGGCGGCCATGCGCAGTACGCAGCGCTCCACCGCCCCGATACGCTCCAGCCGCCAGTTGGTGGTGACGTCGGCCAGCTCCGCGTCGAGCGCCTGCTGCTTGCCCGCGACGAGTCGGACGATGGGGCCGGCGATCCGCCGTTCCTCCGCCGTGATCGCCAGATCGTCCCACACCTGCGTCGCGACGCGCTCGAGCGCCGCGCCCCCTCCGCCATTCCCGCGCATGTCCCATGCATACAGGGCCTGAAGCACGCGGGCCCGCGCGCGCGTCTCAACCCTCGTCCGCGCCATCGAGCCTTTCGAAGAGGTCGGACATCTCGAGGGCCGCGATCGCCGCGTCCCAGCCCTTGTTGCCATGCTCGCCGCCGGCGCGGGCCTCCGCTTGCTCCATCGTATCGCAGGTCAGCAGCCCGAAGCCGATGGGGATCTCGTACTCGGTGCTCGTGTCGGCGAGCCCGCGCGACGCCTGGGCACAGATGTACTCGAAGTGCGGGGTGTCGCCACGGATCACGGCGCCGCACACCACGAGCGCGTTGTACCGCTCCGTCGCCGCCAGCCGCCGCGCGCCGAACGGGAGCTCCCACGCCCCCGGGACCCACACGAGGTCCACGTCGTCGGATGCGACGCCGTGCCGCACGAGCGCATCCATCGCGCCGTCGGCCAGCTTGCTGGTGATGTGGTTGTTGAAACGGGAGACCAGCACCGCATATCGCCGCCCTTCCCCGTTCGGTGTGCCGTTGAATTCCGCCATGTCCCTCGTCGATCAGCTTGCGAGCAGGTGGCCGAGCTTGTCGCGCTTGGTGCCAAGATAGCCGGCGTTCTCCGTGTTCTCCGGCTGCACGATCGGCACGCGGTCGTGAACGCTCAGCCCGTAGCCTTCCAGGCCGACCATCTTCCGTGGATTGTTCGTGATCGGCCGAATGGAGCGGAGGCCGAGGTCGAGGAGGATCTGCGCGCCGATGCCGTAGTTGCGCAGGTCGGGCGCGAACCCCAGCTGCTCGTTCGCCTCCACCGTGTCGGCGCC
>JALYXJ010000344.1 GCA_030947165.1 Gemmatimonadota bacterium | reverse complement strand
GGACTACTGGATCGCCGAGCCGGCGACGACGAACAATCGCATGGCGCTGCGGAGCGCGATCGAGGCGTTTCGCGTCATCGGCCGGAAGGGCGGACGGTTTCGCGTACTCTTCACGAGTGACTCCCAGTATCTCGTGAAAGGGATGAACGAGTGGTTGCCCGCCTGGAAAGCGCGCGGCTGGCGGAAAAAGGAGGGCACGATCGAGAATCTTGCCCTCTGGCAGGAGCTCGATTCCGCAGCGGCGCCGCATTGCCTGCATTGGCAGTGGGTGCGCGGCCACGCCGGCCATCCGCAGAACGAGTACGCCAACGATCTGGCGGTGGCCGCCGCGAAGTCACAGGTCGGCTCCGACGGCGCGCGCACGTCGGGCTTCGATCAATGGCTCGAGGCCCAGCGCGCCACGCGCCGCGTCATGGTGGAGCCGGCGCCCTTCCCGCTCGAGGGAACCTTCAGGCCATCCCGCGCACAGCGGCTCGGCGGCGCCACCAACCGTTCGCAGACGCCGCCATGACCGGAGGACAGAAGATGGATGATGTCGAGCGGATGTACCGCCACCTCGTGCGCACGATCCGCGCGAAGTACACGCCGATGCTGTCGCAGCCGTTCGAGGTCGGCGAGCTGTATCAGACCATTCTTCCGTACCGACTCCACCGGCGCGACCTCGGCCTCGACACGAATCAGGATTACGAGCTCACCCTCCTCGACCTGTTGGCGGGTCCGCGCGGCTACCTCGTCGTGGACGACAAGATGCGCGACGTGCTGGCGGCGCAGCTTGCGTCGCCCAATCCCGATCCGTCCGTCATCCGCGAGTTCGCATCGTCGCACGTGGCGCTCGCGCCGGAGTGGCTGAACCTCCTCGACGCGGAGTCGCGCACCTCCGGCACGCAGGGCGTCGTCACCGGCAGTCCACCGCCGCCGCTGACATCGCCTCGGCCGACAGGTTCCTTCGCCATCGGGCCGACTGGAAGCTCCGGGACCACGAGCGACTCCGGTCCGCGGCGCGCGCCACGACCGATCACGGTGGCGGCGGGAGATCATTGCAGCTTCTGCAAGGGCGAGCTGCCGGCAGGCCGACAGATTCAGTTCTGTCCGCACTGCGGCCAGGACCTCACCATGGTGCATTGCCCGGCGTGCGGCAGCGAGCTGGAGCGAGGGTGGAAGTACTGCGTGACCTGCGGCCGATCGGCAGCCGACCTCTGAGCCGCCCCCACCCCGGGCGGCGCGTCGCTTGCGACACGCGGGCGCGACCGCTGTGACCCGCACCTTGTCCAGGCTTACCATGATCAGCTCAATGCATTCGCGCTCCGCAGCTCGACTCACGCTCGTGCTGCTCGCGCTGGCCGGCGCATGCGCCGGCGCCTCGCCCTCGCAAAAGCCGGCGCCGAATCCGGGCGGTGAGACGCCCCGCTCCGCCGTGAAGGGGCCCACGCCGATGATGCCGGCGGCATGGCCGATCCGCACGCGCGAGCACGTGGACCTGTGGCTCCACTCGTACGCGTTGCTCACGGCGGACTCCAACCTCGTGCCGTATTTCCGGCGCGGGTATCGCGACCGCCTCGTGTCGCTGCGTCGACAGCGCGGCGTCACCACCCTGCTCGATGGCAGCAGCCGCACCAACATGCTGGCTCGGCTCGACGTGAATCCCTCCCTGGCCACGGGTGGTCAGTTCCTGCCGCTGTATTTCGAATCGTGGGAGCAGATGCGGCAGGTCATCGACCTGTTCCTGCGCGCCAACGGGAATCCCGGCGCGACGAATGATCCAACCGCCCGGACCTACATCGCGATTCTCGCCGGCGTGTTTCCGACCGCGCCCGACCGCGAGTGGCTGCGGCAGTTCGCCGCCGCGGTCGATGACGAGAGCCGCAAGTTCTACCACGACTACTGGACCGGCGAGGCGAGGAGCTATGCCCGTGTGGTTGCCCACACCGACTCGCTCTGGCAGCTTCAATGGCGACCGTCCGTCCAGCGGTTCCTGAACAACACGCAACAGCAGAATGGTGAGCTCTACCTCTCGCTCCCACTCGGCGGCGAAGGTCGCACGATCCATTATGGGAAGCAGCAGAACGCCATCGCCGTACCCGTGCCTGATGCGCTCGATCAGTCGGAGGTGGTGCTCTACGTGTTCGCCCATGAAGCCGCCGGCACGGTTGCCAACACGGCGATCGAGGACAACACCACCCCGGCGGACCGACGCAGCGGGACGACGTCGCGGTACGAGCAGTCGGCCGCCGTGCGAGCCGGGGCGTTGCTCCTCGAGCGGACGATACCGGGCGCCGTGCCGGGCTACATGCGGTACTATCTCCAGCAGGCTGGACGCGTTCCGCCGAGTGACCCGCGTGCGTCGTTCGCGTCGACGTTCGCCGTGCCCGATGCGGTGCGGGATGCGATCGCGAGGCAGCTCGACGTGATCCTCGGTGGGATCTAGGTCGTTATCTTCCCTCCATGCCCGCCGACTCGTCTTCCAACGTCCCGGCCCGGATCGATCGCGCCGCGGTCGATCGCATTCTCGCGCGCGCGCTGGAGCTGCAGGCCGATGTCCCCGCCGACGCGCAGGGACAGCTCACCGAGGCCCAGCTGCTCGACCTGGCCAAGGAGGTCGGGCTCGATCCGGTGAACCTGCGTCAGGCGCTCGCGGAGGAACGCACGCGGGTGTCGGTCCCTGACGAGAGCGGTCTGCTCGCCACCCTGTACGGCGGCGCCTACGCGAGCGCGGAGCGCACGGTGCGTGGCACTCCCGCGCAGGTGCTCAAGGCGCTGGACGACTGGATGCAGCGCCAGGAGTCACTCACGGTGCAGCGGTATCACTCCAACGAGCGCATCGTCTGGGAGGCGCGGCGCGATCTCGTCGGGCTGGTGAAGCGGACGGTGAGCGGGCGTGGCTACGCCCTGTCACGCGCCACCGACGTTGCCGCCACAGCCATCGCGCTCGACGCCACGCGCGTGCTCGTGCGACTCGATGCTCGGCTCGGTGGCTACCGCACGCTCATGGCGCAGCAGAATGTCGGATTCACGGCCGCGGGCCTCGTGGCCGGGGGCGTGCTCGCGGTGCTGAGCTTTCCGATCTTCGCCGTTGCCGCCCCCGTCGCGGTCGTCGTGCCGGCCGCCTTCGCCGGGGCGCGGGCATCACACCGGAAGACCGTCGCGCGAGCGCAGATCGCGTTGGAGCAGGTGCTCGATCGGCTGGAGCGTGGCGAGGCGGGCCGGCCGCCTACGCTGCTCAGCATGCTCGCGGCCGCGGTGACTCGGACCGTCGAGCCGCGCTAACGCACGATCGCGACGACGAACGGTCGCCGCATCGCCCGATCCGCCAGCCACCCCAACCCGCGGTTGCTGAGGATGACGAGGAACCCGAACAACGTGAGCGACTTGACCTCGCGCCGCGAGATCTTCACCACCTCGCGCCGGGCCAGCGCCTGGGGGATCTGCGTCAGGTCGCGCAGGGTGGCGTAGGCAAACAGCAGCGGCAGCACGCAGAACAACCGGATCGGCACCGCGCGCCGAGGGATGAGCAGCAGGTAGCTTCGCGCCCCCTCGAGATCATGGTGCGCCAACTGTACCAGTGTCGCCAGCGCGGCGCGGGTGCCGCGCAGCCGGTCGGGCGCCAGGATCTGTGCATGGCTGCTGCCATGTTCAACGAGCAACTGCTCGGGCACATAGATCGAATTCTCCTGCTCCGCGTCGGTGGCGACGTCCTTCAAGATGTTCACCGTCTGAAGCGCCTCGGCGAATGCCCGGCACTTCTCACGCAGCACGCGGTACTGCCGCTCGCCGATGCTCGGTGCGTGCTCGTGCCAGAGATCGGTGAGGAGATAGCCGACCGTCCCGGCCACGTAGTAGCAATACTCCTTGTACTCGTCGAGGCTCTGGATACGGATGCCGTGCGGGTAGAGAAGCACGAACTTCCGCATGCCGGCGATCATCTCCCCGACCCAGCGGCGGACGTGTACCCGGGTCGGAGGCGAGAGCGCGCGGTAGAGCACGAAGACGAGGTCGGTGTGCCGTGTGAGGCGCACGTGCGCCGGCTCTCCCGTGATGGTCGCGACGCGCGTGGGGAATGCGTCCGCGACCGCCGCGTCGTCGAAGCAGCGCTGAAGCTCGACGAGCAGCGACGCTTTCGCCTCCGCGGGCAGAGAGGGCTCGTCCTCGAGCGTGTCGGCGATCCGGCAGAGCAGATAGGCGGCGAGCACCGCGCGGCCGAGCGGCCCGGGCAATACGCGGATGCTCAGCGCGAAGGTGCGGGAGACAGCCGGAAGCATCTCCCGTCCGAATCGCTCTGCCTCGCCCAACCGTGATTCGGCTCGCGCCGTCTCCCGCTCCATTCGCACTCCGCCCTCGCGCATTAGACTTCGAGTCACCCGAGCAAGATACCCCGGTGGAGAGAGCCGGGCACCTCGCTCGCCCGTCTCCCTGTCGGGCGAGTTCCGGACCACCAGCCGTTATGCGCGCTCCCGATCCCTCGACCGGCTTCCGCGGCATCTTCCGAGATGACGCCTCCGCGCGCGCCGTGTACAGCGAGGCGGCGGGAATCGCACAGGTGCTGCCGCGCGCCGTCGCGGTGCCCGCCGACGCCGACGACGCGGCGGCGCTGGTGCGCTGGGCCGCGAGCACCGGCACACCGCTCGTGCCGCGTGGATCGGGCAGCAGCATGGCGGGCGGCGCGATTGGCGATGGTGTCATCGTCGACCTGAGTCGGTTATCGGCACTCGAGACGGTCGACGTGAGTCGTCGAACGGTGCGGTGCGGTCCGGGCGCACTGCGAGATCAGGTCGACGCCGCCGCGCGGGCCGTGGGTCTGCAGTTCCCGGTGGACCCGTCGAGCGGCGCCTACTGCACCGTGGGCGGGATGGCGTCGACGAACTCCGCCGGTGCACACACGCTGCGCTATGGCGCGATGCGACCGTGGGTGCAGGCGCTCGACCTCGTGTTCGCCGACGGATCGCGCGCGGAGGTCCGACGCGGCGCCAAGCCGCCGGACGTCGCGCCGATACGCCGCTTTCTCGCCGAGGCCGATGCGCTGATCGCCGCCGAGCGCACCGCCCCCTCGCGGCACGCGGGCGTGCGGAAGGAATCGTCCGGCTATGGACTGGCGGCGTATGCCGACAGCGGAGAGCTGATCGACCTGCTGGTCGGTGCCGAGGGAACGCTCGCGCTCATCGTCGGGCTGGAGCTGCGCCTCACGCCGCGACTGACGGCGACGGCGAGCGTGCTCGGCGCCTTCGCGACCCTCGAGGCCGCGGTGGATGGCGCCGGCGGTGCGCGTGCCGGGGGCGCGAGTGCGTGCGAGCTGTTGGACCGCACCTTCCTCGACGTGGCCCGTCGGGGGGGCGCGCCAGTCCCGGTGCCGGAGACCGTGGAAGCGGTGCTGCTCGCCGAGGTGGAAGGCTCGAGCGCCGACGAGTGCGCCTCGCTCGCACGGCTGCTCGAGGAGCGCTTTCGGGGCGCCGGCGCCACCGACGTCATTCTCGCGCTCGATCCGAAGACGGAGGAGGCGATGTGGGAGCTGCGCCATGCGGCCAGCCCGATCCTCAGCCGGCTGGACCCCTCGCTCAAGTCGATGCAGTTCATCGAGGACGGCTGCGTGCCCCCCGAGCGGCTGGCGGAATACGTGCGCGGGGTGCGTGCCGCGCTCGACGCCCAAGGCATCCGCGGCGTGATCTTCGGCCACGCGGGCGATGCGCACGTGCACGTGAATCCGCTCGTGGACGTCCGCGATCCCGCCTGGCGCACGCGGGTGGAAGCACTGCTCGACGACGTGACGGCGCTCGCCGCGCGGCTGGGCGGGACCATCACCGGCGAGCACGGCGACGGTCGACTGCGGGCGCCGCTGCTCTCGCGCGTGTGGCCGCCCGAGGCGCTCGCGCGCTTCGCGACGGTGAAGCGGGCGTTCGATCCCGACGGTCTGCTGAACCCCGGCGCCAAGATCGCAACGCCCGGTGAGCGCGCCGTCGCGCGGGTGAAGTACGACCCGTCACTCCCGCCACACCCGGCGAGCGTCCGCCTCGTGCTCGCGCGCGTGGAGCGGGAGCGCGCGTACGCGCACCCGCGGCTCGACCTGCTCGCGGAAGCGGAGCGCGCCGTTGACGGGCCCGCTCCTGTCCCGTAGTGCCAGACGACTCGACTCTCCGGTGAGCGGCGTCTAGCTTTCGCGTCGCCCGCTCGCCGTTCCCCTCTGCGTCCCCGCCGCACCCATGACCGCTCCTGACTCCGCCGTCGCCCCGCGCCTCTACTTCGAGCCCGTGGTCACCGTGCTCGCGCGGCCAGCCTTCACCATGCCCGAGCATCTCCCTGTGGCGTGGATGGGCGAGAGCACGGACGGCGAGCGCCTCGCGGAGTTCGCCGGCCGGCTCTGCTACATGAGCCAGCACAATCCGGCCAAGCGCGCCACGCGCGACTACCTGGAGAACATCAAGAAGCAGGGGCACGGCAGCGTCCTGGAGCACGCGAACTACTCGCTGTTGCTCGAGGGCGTCAGCCGCTCGCTCACCCACGAGCTGGTGCGGCACCGCGCCGGCTTCGCCTACTCGCAGCTCTCCCAGCGCTACGTGGACGAGAGCGAGGCGAGCTTCGTCGTACCGCCGGCGATCGCCGGCGACGACGCGCTCCTCGGGGCGTGGCGCGAGCAGGTGGAGGACGCGCAGGCGGCGTACGTCTTCCTCGTGGGACAGCTGATGGAGCGGTACGGCTGGGTGGCCGACAAGGTCCACCGCCGGAAGATGGCGCGGGAGGCGGCGCGGGGCGTGCTGCCCAACTCCACCGAGACGAAGATCGTGATCACGGGAAATGCCCGCGCCTGGCGGACGATGCTCGAGCTCCGCTCGAGCGAGGGCGCCGAGCTGGAGATCCGGCGCATGGCGGTCACCGTGCTCCGCGTGCTCGGGCGCGAGGCGCCGGCGTTCTTCTCCGACTTCGAGATTTACGAGGCCGAGGATCGACGCGAGGCCGCTCGGATCAGCTACCACAAAGTCTGAGAAAAATTTTCTCGCGAAGCGCGCAATTTTTCATTGCGCGAAAAAACTCGCGTCCCTATCTTCGGCCAACGTCGTGCGTGGCGTGCCTCTTGCCCGCCTGCGTCAACGAGTGAGCGACGCCATTGAGCGAGGGCGCTCCTCGCAGCGGGACACCTGAAAAGGGACGGGATGACGCGCATCGGTTTCGCGTACAATCAGAAGCCCGACCCCGTCGCCGCTTCGGCGGCCGAGCTGGCGCGCGCCGACGAGGAGCCGCCCAGTAGCGGCGGGGCGACGGCGACGCTGCGCGTTCCGTCTCCTGTGACGGCCGTCACCACCGCCGACGACGAGTACGCGGAGTGGGACTCGGCGGAGACGATTGCCGCAGTGGAGCGGGCCCTCGCACGACATGGCGACGTGGTCCGCCTCGAGGCGACGGACGATTTTCCGCAGCGGCTGTGCGAGGTGCGCCCCGAGATCGTCTTCAACATCGCCGAGGGACTCCGCGGACCCAACCGCGAGGCACACGTCCCGGCGATCTGCGAGTTCTACGGCATCCCCTACTCGGGCAGCGACCCCTTCACCCTCGCGCTCTGCCTCGACAAGGCACGCACGAAGGAGATCCTGCGCGCCCACCGCGTGCCTACCGCCGACTGGATCCTCGTGCGCTCCGCCCGCGAGCTGGCCGAGCGGCGCGGCCAGCTGCGGCGCTATCCGCTGTTCGCCAAGCCGGTGCACGAGGGATCGTCCAAGGGAATCACCGAGCGCAATCTCGTGTCGTCCGGCCGTGAGCTCGAGGCGATCGTCATCGAGCTGCTGGAGCGGTATCAGCAGCCCGTGTTGGTGGAGACGTTCCTGCCGGGCGCCGAGTTCACCTGCGGCGTGCTGGGCAACGGCGCCGAGGCGCGCGTGCTTCCCCTCGTCGGCATGAACTTCGGCGCGCTGCCCGCCGGCGCGCTGCCGGTCTACGGCTTCGAGGCGAAGTGGCTGTGGGATCGTCCCGACGAGCCCCTCGACATCTTCGAGTGCCCCGCACGGATCGGCGACGCGTTGCGCGCCGAGATCGAGCAGGTCGTGATGCAGACCTTCGTCGCGCTCGGCTGCCGCGACTGGTCGCGCATCGACGTCCGCCTCGACGCCGCCGGCCGCCCGAACATCGTGGAGGTCAATCCGCTGCCGGGCATCCTCCCGGATCCGGCCGACAACTCGTGTCTCCCGAAGGCGGCGCGCGCCGCGGGACTCGACTACGACACGCTCATCGGCGCATGTCTCCAGGCGGCCGCGGCGCGCCATGGCGTGTCGCTCGACGGCGGGAGCGGCGCGTGAAGATCGCCATCCTGTTCGACGGGGCGAGCGCGTCGGCGCCAGACCAGCTGATCGTCGGGACGGTGGATGCCGTGGCCGCCGAGCTCGCGAGCGAAGGAAACGAGATCGTCCGGGTGCCGGTGAGCCCGGACGCGAAGTGGATCGAGAAGCTTCGCCGCGCACGCGTGGACCTCGTTTTCAATCTCTGCGAGTCCATCGACGGCGTGGCCGCGCTCGAGCCGCCGGTGATCTCGGTGCTCGAGCTCCTGCATCTCCCGTACACGGGCAGCTCCAGCTGGACCGCGGCGATCTGCCTCCGCAAGCACGTCGTGAATGAGGCATTGCAAGGGGTCGGACTCCCCGTCCCGAAGTTTGCCGTGGTCCGGCGCGGGGGCGCCATTCCGTCGGTCGGCTTTCCGGCAATCTGCAAGCCGGCCGCGGAGGATGCGTCGATCGGTGTGGAACAGCGCTCCGTGGTGCGGACCTCCCGCCAGCTCACGGAGCGGGTCAGCGCGATGCTCGAGCGGTGGGACGAGGTGCTCGTGCAGCGCTACGTCGAAGGGCGCGAGGTGAACGTCGGCATCCTCGGCGACGCCACGCTCCCCATCGCCGAGATCGACTTCGGTCGCATGCCCAAGGGCATGTGGCGGATCGTGACGTACACGTCCAAGTGGGAGACGGGCTCGCTCGAAGATCTGGGCTCGGCACCGCGGTGCCCGGCGCGGCTGCCCGCAGCCGTCGCCACGCAGCTCCGGCGGGTCGCCATCGCGGCTTGGCGTCTCGTGGGCGGCGCGGGCTACGGCCGCGTCGACCTGCGCGTCGACGAGCGCGGCCGTCCATGGATCCTCGAGGTGAATTCCAATCCGGACATCGCGCCCGACGCCGGCCTCGCGCGGATGGCACGCGTGGCGGGGATCGAGTACGGCGCGCTCGTCCGGCAGATCTGCGAGCTCGCGCTCCAGCGGTCGCGCGAAGGCGTCACGACCGCCGAGCGGTGGTCGCACGCCCAGCGGCTGTCGGGCGTCCCCATCCCCGCCGCGGTGGAGCCGTCGCTCGATCTGTTCAGTGGTGAGGCGTAGCGAAGCCATGGAGATCGGCCAGCTACGTGCATCGAACCGTTCGCGACTCGCCGAGCTCCTGGTGGCCACTCGCGCCTTCCATGATGACGAGATGGAGATTGCCCTGTCCCTGTTCGACCTCGAGATGCGCCAGCCCGCGAGCGACGGTCCGTCGGACTACGAGTTCGTCGGCGCCTTCGAGGACGGCGAGCTCTCGGGCTACGCCTGCTTTGGTCCGACCCCGGCCACCGACGGCACGTACGACCTGTACTGGCTCGCGGTCGATCCCGTGCTCCAGGGGCGCGGCATCGGACGCGCGCTCGTGCGAGCGGTGGAAGCGCAGCTCGTGGCCCGTGATGCGCGGCTCCTGATCGTCGAGACGTCGTCGCGGGCGAGCTACGCCAGCACCAGAGAGTTCTACGCGCGAAGCGGCTACACCGAAGCCGCCCGCGTGCGCGATTTCTACGCCCCGGCAGACGACCGGATTCTGTTGACGACACGCCTCACCACACGAGACGGCGGAGCAGCGATACGATGAGCGACTGGCAGAAAGTTCTGAAGGACGAGAGCATCAGCACGCTCGCGGAACTTCGTGCATACGTGGCCGAGCGGTTCGGCGAGGAGGCGGCCGAGCGCGAGATCGACGTCGAGGCCTTGCAGCCGGCGTTCGACAATTTCCAGATGCGCATCACCCGCGAGTCGCTCTCGCAGATCAAGGAAGTTGGCGACCCGAACTGGAACCAGTTCATCCCCTCGGTCCAGGAGCTCGAGATCGTCGATGGCGTGATCGACTCCCTCGACGAGGACGGCGACTCTCCGGTGCCCAACATCACGCATCGCTATCCCGACCGCGTGCTGTTCCTCGTGAGCCCCGTCTGCGCCAGCTATTGCCGGTTCTGCACCAGGCGCCGCAAGGTCGGCGATCCCGAGAAGATCCCGCTCAACCAGTACGAGTCCGCGTTCGAGTACATCGCCGCGCACCCCGAGGTGCGCGACATCATCCTCTCGGGCGGCGACCCGATGATGCTGAGCGACCGCCGGCTGGAGTACATCCTCCAGCGGCTGCGCGCCATCCCGCACGTGGAGATCATCCGGCTGGGCAGCCGCATCACCTCGCACCTCCCCGAGCGCATCACGCCCGAGTTTTGCGACATGGTGCAGAAGTACCACCCGATCTACATGAACACCCACTTCAACCACCCGAGCGAGCTGACCCCCGCCGCGGTGGCGGCGCTCGACCGGCTGTCGCGCGCCGGCGTGTCGCTCGGATGCCAGACCGTGCTGTTGAAGGGGGTAAACGACGACCCCAAGGTCATGATGAAGCTGATGCACGAGCTGCTCAAGGCGCGCGTGCGTCCCTACTACATCTATATGGCCGATCAGGTCGCCGGCGGCGAGCACTTCCGCACGACGGTGCAGAAGGGGTTGGAGATCATCCAGGCGCTTCGCGGCTGGACGTCGGGCCTGGCGGTGCCCCAGTTCGTCATCGACGCGCCAGGCGGCGGGGGCAAGGTGCCCCTTCTCCCCGAGTACGTCGAGGAGATCACCGA
>JALYXJ010000454.1 GCA_030947165.1 Gemmatimonadota bacterium | reverse complement strand
ACGCAGAACAACGGGGTGAACCGGACCGAAAACCTCCCGGCGGACTCCTGCAGCGTCGAGGAAGGGGGCATCACGCCCGGCTATCACGACCTGCTACGGTTCACCGTTACGACCCCGAACATCGGCGACGGTGACGTCTTCGTCGGCAGTCCGCTCAAGCACATGGATCCGAACGGCGACGGCAGCTTCGCCGATCAGGACGGTCGGTTCACCTTTGCCACATGTCACAAGCATTTCCACTTCCAGCATTACGCGACGTACCGACTGATCGACGCGAGCGGTCACACCTGGAAGGCGGCCAAGCGGGGCTTCTGCATGCTGGACACCGACCCGTACAACGTTGGCACCGGCGACGGCACGTGGAACTACCGCAACTGCGGCAATCTCACGGTCGATGGCTTCCAGGGCATCAGCGACGGCTGGGCCGACACCTACGTCCTCAAGCTGGGCGGCCAGTATTTCGTACTTGACGGCGGAGACGCGCAACCGGTCGTGCCGCCCGGCACTTACACGATCGAAGTGGAGGTCAATCCGGCCTGGCGCGCCATCACGTCGGTGAGGGAGAAGCAGTGGGCCCGGCGTGTGAATGGCCGCGAGCCGACGTCCCGGACCCACCGCAGACACTCCACGTCGCGTTCCGCGATGAGTGACGCGTCGACGAGCGGGTGCGTCGTGAGCGGCGCCTTGCTCACGCAAAATATCTCCCACTCGGGATTTGCGTCCGTGCCGCCGGCGCGGGTGACGAGGTACGGCTCTTCGCCGCCCTGCATGCCGCTGTAGATGAACAGATCGAGCGCACGACCCGTGTAATGCAGACTCCTGGTCGATCGCCCGGCCGTCGCCGGCTCGCCGAGATCGCGGATCGCACCGCTCGACGTGAGGAGGCCGCCGAGCGCGTGCACGTGCTGCAGCGCAGCGGTGTAGGAGTCGACGAGATCCTTCCGCAGCTGCACCTGGGAATACCCGTCGCGGTACTTGTCCGCGGGCGCGATTCCGAAGCCCACGAATCCGGGCGCTGTTCGCGGGCGCGGCACGGCGCGCGTACGCGCCTTCGCCGCACCGAGGAGCGACACATCGTCGCGGTCGCCCGCGACGTCGTCGCGTGCGTCCACCATCGACACGGCCGCCGAGTCCGTCCGAATCCGAATGACGATCTCGGAGCCACGGATCTCGATTCGCACCGTGTCGGAGAGCGTCGCGCCATGTTGCTGTTGCGCGGCGCGCCCCGTGCCGAGTGCGGTCAGTTGTTCGTCACAACCGCAACTTCCATCTTCGTTCAATAACGCGTGCTCGCGCATCGTCTCGCCTCCGCCGGAGCGCATCGCGAGACGAATCATGCGACGGACAAACGGCCGCCGCCAGCACGCGTTGCCGAAGAAATTATGAGAAAATCTTCAGGTACAACGACGAGCGATTACTTCGCGCTTTGCTTCGTGGAGCGCTTCGGGTGACGCTTCGCCTTCGACTTGGCCAGCGTCGCGTGCGCGCGTTTCGTGGAGGACTTCCTTGCCGCGGTCGCGACGTGCTCCTTCTTCGCGGGCTTCACTGCCGGTTTCGTGTCGAGTTTGGGCGCCTTCGCGACTGGCTTCGTCGCTCCCGCCACGAGACCGCCATGGCCCCAGCAGGAGAAGTGCCCAACCTTGGGCTTGCTGCCGTCCTTGCACGCCATCCGACCCGTCTGCGCGGAGACGGTCGTGGCCGAGAGCAGCAGGAGGCCGGCGAGGACGAGACTTACACGGAGCGATTTCATGGAAACCCTCGTGCATGGGAGGGCCCCTTCCACCGAGCGGGGGGCCATCCAACAGACGATCAGCCGTCAGCCGCGATACCACAGCCACCCCCCCGCCGGCCGCTGCGCGCGGGTCGTATGACCTGCATCACCGAACGGGGGTGACGGCCGTCAGTGTGGGGTGACAGTCCCCGGGGCACGCTGCTGCGGGAGGCTCGCCCGGCTGGCTTGCTCCGACATCACACGCGTCAGGAAGCGCTGTCCTTCGCCGATGCGCTCGACCTTTCCGCGATCGCATCCAGCGCCGGGCTCGTTGCCACGTCACGATTGCTCATCATTCGAAAGCCGTCGAGAAAGGACTCGGGGCCCGCGCAGCGCGTTCCCTCGCGCGCACCCAGAGCGTGGCGAACACGATCGTCGTGAGGAAGAATCCTCCTGAGATCAACGCGAACAGCTCGTCGGCATGTCTGAACATCGTGGCACCGCGCATGTAATGGCGGCAGAGCCCTCTCCCTTCGCATCCTACGAGAGGCGACGCCGAAGGTTGCGGAACGATCGATCGACCGGCGGGACAGGCTGCCCCCTCAGTCGGCTCCCGGCGCCAGCAGGTCTTCGCGCGGCAGTCCCCAGTGCGTCAAATGCGGCGGGCACGCGGCTGGTCGAGCGTCGCTCGGCAGCAGCATCCGCGAGAAGTTGTCGCGGGTCGCGCCGCCATATCGGACATCCCCGATCGCATCGCCGGCAACCTGTGGCGCACGGCCGAACTGCAGCCACGCCCGCACCGTACAGTCGGTCCGCGCGAGTGCGCGAAGCCGCGGCCGTGACTGACGGACGGGATCCTCCCAGACCACGGTGGTGCGATGCCCTGAACCACAGCCCGCGGATATCACGGTCGCCACCGTGCCGCGCGTCATCACGAACTCGGCGGTCGCGTCTTCCCTCACGACCGTGAGCGCACTCCAGCAGAGCGGATTGGCCGGGGCGGGGCTGAGGATGATGTCGACCACGTTGGCGCGCGACGCGAGTGACATGGCTCCCAACACCATCGCACGAGCCCGTTCCCGTCCGCCGAACATCGTCACGACGAACAGGGCGGTGAGGGCGAGCGCCATGCCGGCTCGCCGTCGGGAATGCCACCGACGAGAGATTGCAGCGAGCAGTACCGCGGCCACTGCGAGGACCGCGAGCGCGGTGAGCGTAATCATCCCGAACCATGCGAGGGCCGTTGCGAGGACGGCGACTGCCGCTCCCAGCGTTATGCGCCCACGAGCGTCCTGGGTGTTCAACGTGGCGGACACGCCGAGCAGCACCCAGAGCCACGGCTCGAGGATGTAGATCGCATCGCCGTAGTACCATCGCGCGTCCACCGGCCAGAAGGGATGAACGCCGTAGCTGTTCCACGAGTCCAGCACGAGATGGCTGAGCAGTGCCACAGCCACCAGCGCGAGCAGACGAGCTCGCAGCAAGCCGACGCGCCGCTGGAGTGCCGGCAGCAGACTGACCGCGCCGATCAGCAGTGCCTGCGCGACGAGGCCAACGAGCGTGTGCGTGTGCCCGCGATGGTGGAGCAGGTAGCCGAGCGGGGGCGGCGTGATTCGCGTGTAGAGCAGGTCCGCATCGGGGAGGTTGGCAGCGACGATCCCGGCGATGAAGAAGATGCGTCGCTGCGCCCTCGTGGGGCCGGACGGGAGCGCGAGCTCGGCCAGCGCCGCCCCAACGAGGGAATGCGTAAGGTTTTCCAGGGCCGTACTCTCGAGCTGGTTGGGACGAGGCGTGATTTGGAAGGGACGAAAGGATAGTGCGCGCTGTTCGGACGCGCGAATGACGCGCGGCGCCGTCCTGCCGCCACGGGCATCCCCATTGGTCAGTCCGGCTGTCCAACTGTCGGCAGGTTGCCTCCCGCT
>JALYXJ010000451.1 GCA_030947165.1 Gemmatimonadota bacterium | reverse complement strand
GGCCCGTCGAGACCGTAGGGGGTTTCGGATCAGAACGGATCACCGGATCGATTCCGTGTGCATCCCGAGCTCCGAGCACCAAAGCCAGAACTACTTTGGGGTGCGGGGTGAGTGTCCAGCGGCGGATCCACGCTGTCGCGGTAGCGGAGATCTCGCCGAGTGCATGGGTAACTGCTCGGTCCATTCCTTCCGGCTCGCGGTGGCCAGGGCGGCGGTACCGACTATCTCCCGCACCCTCAAAGCAGTTTCGGTCCGGTGCATGGAGCCCATGACCAACACGGAATCGATCCGGTGATCCGAGTCAATCCGAAACCTCCTACAGTCTCGAGGGACCAGCCCAAGAGGCTTGTCTTGTTCTAGCGATCGAGTTCGCCGACTCGCCGTTCCAGGAATCGCCGCTGCGGATCCTGTGTCGCCAGTCCGAGGGCTCGCACATACGCGCCGCGTGCTTCTGACGTTCGACCCAGCCGGCGGAGGAGATCGGCCCGCGCTGCGTGCGCGAACGAGTATTCCTCCAGCTCTCCGCGCGCGAGGAGGTCGTCGATCAGTGCGAGTCCCTGCGCACAGCCCTCGCCCATCGCGATGGCTGCGGCGCGATTGAGCTCCACGACCGGCGACGGCTGCGCTCGCAGGAGCACATCATACAACCCGACGATCTGACGCCAGTTCGTCTCGCCGGCGCGCTCGGCCTCGGCGTGCACCGCGCTGATCGCCGCCTGGAGGGTGTACGGCCCGAAGCGATGCGATCGCAGCGCGTGCTCGGTGAGCGCGAGTCCTTCCGCGATCTGATCGCGATCCCACCGGGTGCGGTCCTGATCCTCCAGCAGCACGAGCTCGCCCTCGGCCGAGATGCGCGACGAGCGGCGGGAGTCGTGCAGCAGCATGAGCGCAAGCAATCCCTCCGCTTCCGGCTCGGGCAGCAGCTGCACGAGGGTCCGTGTGAGTCGAATGGCCTCGGCGCACAGATCGGCCCGGGTGAGCGTGCTGCCGAAGGTCGCCGAGTAGCCTTCGTTGAAGATGAGGTAGAGGACGGAGAGCACGGCGTCCAGACGCTCGGGGAGATCGCGCTGCTCCGGGATCTCGAAGGGGATGCTCGCATCGCGGATCTTGTTCTTCGCGCGGACGATGCGCTGCGCGAGCGTCGGAGCCGACACGAAAAAGCTGTGCGCGATCTCCTCGGTCGTGAGTCCACCAACGGTGCGCAGCGTGAGCGCCACCTGGGCGTCGGTCGCGAGCGCCGGGTGGCAGCAGGTGAAGATCAGCCGCAGCCGGTCGTCGGGAATGCCGGTCGCATCGTCGGAGAGGTCGGCCGGCTGTCCCGTGTCGGACCACTCGCGAGCGATCGCGTCGCTCCGTTCGTCGAACGCCGCTCGACGACGCAGGTGGTCGATGGCGCGAAACCGGCCGGCGCTCACCAGCCAGGCGCGGGGATTGGCGGGCACGCCGTCGGTCGGCCACTGCTCCATGGCCGCGACGAATGCGTCGTGCAGCGCCTCCTCGGCGACGTCGATGTCACCGAGGAGGCGGATGAGCGTGGAGAGCACCCGGCGCGACTCGCGCCGGTAGAGATCGTCGACGATCTCACGGACCGCGGTCGCGCCGTCGAGCATGGACAGGTGAGTCGTAGCCGGTCAGTTGAACTTCATGATCGGCCGCACCTCGATCGAGCCGGTCTTGGCGGCAGGAATGCGCGACGCGACCTGGATGGCGTCGTTGAGGTCCTTGGCCTCGATGAGATAGAAGCCACCGAGCTGCTCCTTGGTCTCGGCGAACGGGCCGTCGGTCGTGGCGAGCTTGCCCTTGCGGACGCGTACCGTGCTCGCGCTGGCAACTGGCTGCAGCGCCTCGCCGGCGACGTAGTGGCCGCTCTTCTTCGTGTCGGCGGTGAAGGTGAAGTACTCGTTCATCACCTTGTCGCCTTCTTCCTTGGACATCGTCGCCCAGTTGGCTTCGTTCTCGTAGATCAGGCAGAGGTATTTCATCGGATCCTCCCGGAGGGGTTGGGTAAGTTGGTGGGGGGCGATGATTAGTCGAACGGGATTGTGCGAAATCGACAGTCGTTTGAGGCGTTGGACAAGCCTCGACTTGGTGCGCCAAGGCTAGTTCGCAACCCAAAAAAGCAGATGCATTGGGTCGACGGGACATTATCTGGCACCGGCGCTCTGCCTAATATGTTTGATCCGTCGTTTCCCTGCCTCTTCCGTCGTTTCGCCGTATTCAGTTGCCGTTCCGTCCGCCCACGACGACCATTGTACGCGCCAACCTGCGACCGACGTACAACTACATGCATCGACCCATGAACAGAGCGATCCTCCTCGCGTTGCTCGCCTTGCCGGCGCTCGCCGGAGCCCAGTCTGGCGCCGCGGTCGCCGACAGCTCGCCCTTCCGCGCCCTGCCGCTCCCGACGCCGAACGAGCAGCGGACCGGCTCGGGCCGGCCTGGCCCGAAGTACTGGCAGCAGCGGGCCGACTATCGCATCGCGGCCACTCTCGATACCGCGCGACAGCTGATCCAGGGCCGCGAGACGATCCACTACGTCAACAACTCGCCGACCGCCCTGCCGTACCTCTGGCTCTACGTCGAGCAGAACATCTGCCAATCGAATAGCATCACGAACACGCTGAACCAGCCGCCGCTCGTGTTCGCCGACATTTCGTTCGACTTCTCGTGCGGCGGCATGAACGCTGACGGTCTCCTGCTCGACCGGTCGACGATCGCCGGTCGAGCGATGAAGAAGACGGTGTACGGCACGACGATGCGCGTGGAGCTCGATCGTCCCCTGGCATCCGGTGCGTCGATCGACCTGGACTTCGCATGGCATTTCGCGATTCCCGAGCAGGGCGTCGGCCGCATGGGGCGCGACGGCGCGCTGTACGAGATCGCTCAGTGGTATCCACGCATGGCCGTCTACGACGACGTCCGCGGCTGGAACCACGAGCCATACATCGGCGCGGGCGAGTTCTATCTCGACTATGGCGACTACGATGTCACGCTGACGGTGCCGGCCAGCTACATCGTCGCAGCCACCGGTGAGCTGATCAACGGGACGGAGGTGCTCACTGTCGAGGAGCAGCGACGGCTCGCGTTCGCGCGAACGAGCGACAGCACCGTCTCGATCATCCCGCCCGACGTCGCCGGCAATCCGGCTCGCACTCGACCGGGCCGGCGTCCCTTCACCTGGCACTTCACGGCCAGGAATGTGCGCGACTTCGCCTGGGCCGCGGCACCCAACTGGATCTGGGAAGCGAGCAACGTGGATGGGATCCTCATCCAGACGCTGTATCGCGCATCGGCCACCCAGTGGGCCAATGGAGAAGCCCATCGCATGGCGCGCGGCGCGATCAAGTACTTCAGCGAGCAGTGGTACCGCTATCCGTATTCGCACGCCACGACGGTGGAAGGGCCAGTCGGCGGGATGGAGTATCCGATGCTCACCTTCGTCCCGAACGGCTCATCGCGCGAGACGACCCAGTGGGAGCTGGCACACGAGTTCGGGCACGAGTGGTTCCCGATGATCGTCGGGAGCAACGAACGGCTGTATCCGTGGATGGACGAGGGGTTCAATACCTTCATCGATCTCCACAACGCCGCGCAGTACTTCACCGGCACGCCGTACGGCGACACGATCGAGGTGAACCCGCTGCATCTCGCCGCCGAGCATTCCAGGCCCGGCGTGGAGCAGCCGCTGATCAGCAATCCCACCGAGGTGCACGACCTGATGTGGACCGGCTATCAGAAGCCGGCGCTCATGCTTCAGACGCTGCGCTTCGAGGTGCTCGGCAAGGAGCGCTTCGATGCGGCCTTTCGCGATTACATCAGGACCTGGGCCTTCAAGCATCCTACCCCCGCCGACTTCTTCCGCCTCATGCGCGACGCAAGCGGCATGGAGCTCGACTGGTTCTGGCGCGACTGGGTGTACACGACGGCGCGGCTGGACCAGGCGGTTGAGCCCGTGGTCACCGATACCAGCGGGCGCGCGAGCGTCTGGATCACCAATCGCGGCACGATGGTGTTGCCCGCCGAGCTGCGCCTCACCTTCGACGACGGCAAGACGGAGACGGTGAAGCTCCCGGTGGAGATGTGGAACCTGGGCCCACGGTTTCTGTATCGCCTCACGTCCACCCGGCGAGTGCGGCGCGTCGAGGTCGATCCGCGCCACGTGCTCCCGGACGTCGACCGGAGCAACAACAGCTGGGAGCGCAGACAGTAGATGGGCACGAACAGATTGGAGGCGTTCAGCGATGGGGTGATCGCGATCATTATCATCATCATGGTGCTGGAGCTCAAGGTGCCGCACGAGCCCACGCTCGCGGCGCTCCGGCCGCTGTGGGCGGTGCTGGCCAGCTATGTGCTCAGCTTCGTGTACGTCGGGATCTACTGGAACAACCATCACCACATGCTGCACGTCACGCGGTACGTGGACGGCGGCATCCTCTGGGCCAATCTGCACCTGCTCTTCTGGCTCTCGCTCGTCCCTTTCACCACGGCCTGGATGGGAGAGAATCACTTCGCGCCGGCCACGCAGGCGATCTACGGCGTGGTGCTGTTGATGGACGGAGTCGCATACCTCATTCTTCAACGCGCCATCATCAAGCACGAAGGCCCGGACTCGCTGCTGGCTCGGGCGGTGGGGCGTGACGTCAAGGGCAAGATCTCACCGTTGGCGTACATCGCGGCGATCCCGCTGGCGTTCGTGAGCCCGTGGCTGTCGGGCGCGCTCTACGTGGCAGTGGCGGTCATGTGGCTCGTGCCCGACCAGCGCATCGAGCATGCGCTCGCGCGCGAACGTACGGCGGCGGCGGAATGACGGAGCCCGATGTGAGCGTCGACCGGCTGCGCGGCGCGCGTGCGCTCGCTCACGTGCTCGACGACGGCGTCCGCATCCCCGTCATCGGCGTTCGTTTCGGGCTCGACCCGGTGATCGGCCTCATCCCCGGCCTCGGCGACTTCGCCGGCGCGATCATGTCCGGCTACGTCGTGCTCGTCGGCGCGCGACTGGGGGCGCCGAGGTCCGTGATCCTACGGATGCTCGGCAACGTTGCGGTGGACACGGTTGCCGGCTCGGTCCCCCTGCTCGGCGACCTGTTCGACGTCGGCTGGAAGTCGAACCTCCGCAACGTCGCCCTGCTCGACCGCTGGATCGATCAGCCCGCGCGCACGCGCGCTGGTAGTCGCCGAGCGGTGGGCTTCACGGTCCTCGCCTTGGTGCTGCTGGCCGTTGCGGGCGTTGCTCTCACCGTCTTCGTACTGCGCGCATTGCTCATCGCACTGCGGTCGTGAGAGACCGTAGCCGCATAGGCTAATCCCTCTACCGCCAAAGCCTGTCATTTTACCACAGAGGACGCAGAGGACGCAGAGGACTGCAACTGCTCAGTGGGGCACTGTGCGCTACTTCGCATCGGGCAGACCCAAGAGCATTCTTTTTTTGTTGTTGCTTTGGCCTTCCTCTGCGTCCTCTGTAGTTCAAGGCACTTGCCAAGGCATTTGCCGCTGGCGACGGTGGAGAGCTTAGTTCGTCCGCTTGGCCAGCATCCACGGCTCCCCGCCGCCCAACGCGCCGACCTGGAACCCGACGGCGCGCCCATCGACCATCTCGAACAGCAGCGGCATCGTCTCCACGTCGAACAGCTTCCCCTTGTCGAGGAAGCCGGTCATGAACTGGTTCGGCGTGGCGGTCGGGATCAGCTGAATCTCCAGCGGCTCCTGGGTGTCGAGGATCGCGCGCAACGTGCCCTTCGCATTGAGGATCGTGAGGCGCTGCGGCGGTGAGCGATGGTCGCCACCATCCTTGAACGTGACCGAGTAGCTCCCGAGATACGGTGCGAGCTGCTCCGCCCTCATGGCGACGCTGGGGTACGTGGGCGGCACGAGAATCTCGATCGGCACCGTCGTCGTGCCCCACCGGAAGCGAAGCTCGGCACCCTCGGCCCACACCCGCGGAAAGTCGAAGGTGAGCATCTCCACCCTCTCGCCGTTCGCCGGCGTCACGGGAATGGTGAGCAGCATGTCGTCGAGCTTGGGCGGGCGCGTGTGATAGAGCGTCGTGTTCCGATGCACGTACAGCTTCCATTCGCCGGGCTTCGTCACCATCCACAGCGAGTACTTTCCGGCCGGCAGCGGTTGACCGGCGAGCTTCACGTCGCGCGAGACCTGGAGTGACGTCGACAGGTTCGCGCCGGGCGTCCAGATCTCCTCGTGCGGGACGACCTTGCCCCACAACGAATCGCGGCCGCGGAGCTGTGGTCGGCTGTAGTCCACGGTGATGACCGTGCCGTCCACCGTCTGCGACACGGTGGCGCGCTCACTGGCGCGGACCTGTGCATGTGCCGTCGGGAACGCGGCGGCGAGTGTGGCCAGAGAGATGATCGGCCGGACACGGAGCACGTACGTCATGTCGGTGCGATGGGTAGGAGAGATGGTGCCGTCACTCGCCGTATTCGGCGTCGATCGCCTTCCGGATGCCGTTCAGCGACCAGCCTTCGCCGTGCAGCTTGGACGCGAGTCGCGCCTGCCCCTGGCAGATCACGCAGTGCTGCGCCATCCCGCCCTCCTCGTAGCAGCTCAGCAGCGAGTAGAATCCTTCGAGGTCGGCGCACCCGCAGGAGCAGCGAATGCCATCCGCGACCTGCGGGATCCGTCGCACCATGGCATACACCGGTGCAGCCGACTTGTCGGTGAGCTGGCTGTCGGGGAGCACGCGCGCCGAAGTGATGCCGGGGCGAGGCTCGGGATGCGGCCGTGGACCGCTCCGCCCGGGCCGACGGGCTCGCACGAGCATTGCACTCGCCGAGGCCGGCAACAGCACGAGAGGCAGGAGGGCGAGGAACTGTCGTCTCGTCAACGACGTCCGCGCGTCAGTCGGAAGGGTGAGCGGCATCGGACATAATATGGCTGGCGCCGGCCGCGATGTCATCCCGCAGGAGCGAGCGAGTGTCGCGATCTGGCTTCGGCGCCCTGGGCTGGGCTCGTCGCAAAGAAAGTGGATTGCCCAGGGGGCACCCACACTCGCTTCGCTCCTGCGGGATGACGGGCTGCTCTCACCGCTCCTGCGGGATGACAACCTGCGCCACTTGCCCCTGTTAGACTCCCTGCATGATCGACCTGATATTTATCGATGTGGACGGCACCTTGGTGGGAAGCTCCGGCGAGGTCGCCTCGACGACCTGGGAGGCAGCGGCGCGAACCCGCGCGGCAGGAGTCCGGCTCGCGGTCTGTTCCGGCCGGCCGGCGTTTGGTCTGGCGCGAGGCCACGCCGAGCGGCTCGACGGCGACGGGTGGCACGTGTTCCAGAATGGCGCGAGCGTGGTGCGCCTGCCGGCTGGCCCGACGCGCTCGCGCGGGTTGGCTCCAGCGGCCATGACGTCGCTTGTCGCCCGCGCCCGTGGGACCGGCCGCGCACTCGAGCTCTACGCGGATTCGGAGTACGCCGTCGAGACCGATACGCCCCGCACGCGGGAGCACGCGAAGCTCCTTGGTGTGCGCTGGGCGCCGCGAGACCTGCTCTCCCTTCATGGCCCGGTGGTGCGCGGCCAATGGCTGGTATCGCATGCTGAGGCCAAGGTCGTGATGGCGGAGCCGCACGACGGACTCAATCTTTCCCATTCGCTCTCGCCCCTGATGGCCGACACGAGCTTCATCAACATCACGTCGGCCGGTGTGGACAAGGCGCTTGCGGTGCGCGCGGTCGCGGCGGAGTATGACATTCCCCTCGCGCGGGCGATGATGGTCGGGGACGGAGCGAACGACGTGACGGCGATGCAGGCCGTCGGATTCGCCGTGGCGATGGGAAATGCGGAGGCCGGTGCGAAGGCCGTCGCGGGGTACGAGGTGTCGCACGTCGATCGCGGCGGTCTGGCCGAAGCGCTGGCGCTCGCGCTCACTCTCTAGCGGTTGGGAGGTCTCATGTCGTTCCGTCGCGTCGCGGTCGCGCTTCTGACGTGTGCGGCGCTCGCCGCGTGCGAGTCGCGTCCCACCGTCGCCTTCGCCGGTGGCAACGGCGCCGCGGTGCGTCTCGTCAACGCCAGCAGCTCGAATCTCGATCTGTTGCTGAACGGTGTCGCGGCCAGCGGCAATCGCGCCCTCCCCTTCGGCACGAGCTCCACGTGCACGGTGGTGGACGTCACGAGTAATGCGGTGGCCGTGCGCATCACGGACTCCACGACGACCATTCCCTTCACGCCGACGTTCGCCGTCGGCGGCAGGTATCTCCTGATCGCGTACCCCAACGCGAACGGCGTGATACAGCTCGCCACCGTGACGCAGGACTCCAACCTGGTCAGTCTCCGGAGCGAGCTCGCCGTCTTCGAGGGAGTGCCGAGCACCGTCACCGGCAACTACGACGTCTACATCACGGTGCCGGCCGGGGCGCTCGTGACGCCGACGTTCCGCAACCTCTCGTTCGGCTTCGGCACGCCCTTCTTCGACGTGCTGCCCCGTGCCACGCAGGTTCGGCTGACCAACGCGGGCACCCAGAGCGTCGTGATCGACGCCGGCAGCTTCGCGCTCGCGGCGAACACGGTGTACCTGCTCGCGGTCGTCCTGCCGACGCCGTTTCTGGCGACGGGCTGCTGAGCGCTCACACCGGGCCCCGCATCACGCGGGCGCTTCGCAGTCGCAACTTTCGTCTCTTCTTCGGCGGGCAGAGCGTCTCGCTGGTCGGCACGTGGATCACCCGTGTCGCCACCAGCTGGCTCGTGTACCGGCTCACCGGGTCCGTGCTCCTCCTCGGGGTCGTCGGCTTCTGCGGACAGATCCCGACGCTGGTGCTG
>JALYXJ010000327.1 GCA_030947165.1 Gemmatimonadota bacterium | reverse complement strand
CCCGAGTAGATCGGGCGCGCCGCTTTGCCATTGCCGCGTGAGACACGCACTGTCAGGGTGTGGGCGCCAACCGCATCGCCGGCTCGTCGACGGTGAGCTGCATCAGCCGCCGGTCGGCCGTGCGGAGCGCCTCCGTCAAGCCGTGGTTCAACGCGCTGAGAAACTTCAGCGCCACGGGCGCCTGCGTGCCGAGCAGCCTCTCACACGCGCGCCGATCGAGCTGCGCCAGCAACGCATCGCGCCGCACGGAGCAGCTGGCCGTGCGCGGCTCGCCGGCGATGACGCTCACCTGACCGAAAATGGTGCCCGGCGACAATTGCGCGAGCAGGTGTCGCTGGCCACGCACCTTGATGCTCACGTCGAGCTGCCCACGCACGAGAATGAAGCAGCTGTCGCCCGGCTCTCCTTCGCGGAACAGCACGCGCCCCTTGGGCACGTCGCAGCGCGTGGCCAATGCGAGCATCTGCTCCACCTCGGCGATCGAGAATGCGGCGAAGGTGGGAAGGTCGCGGAGCGCCACCGGATCGATCGTCGAGCCGAGTGACGCGTCGCGAGGTAGGGCGCGCATCATCTGCGTCACGTTCTTGAGCGTGACGCGGGAGCGGCGGCGTACCGCGGGACCGATCTGCAATGCGAGCGACTCGGCGATCTGGCGATTCACCACCTCGAGCTGGCGACAGAGTGACGTGGCGATGCGCCAGAGGCTGTCCTGCTCCGTCATGAACAGCGGTTGCGCATTCAGGAGGCGTTTCGGCGAAAAGGCGTCTTCCGGTACCCAGTCGGGAACGGCTGTCGTGAGCGCCATGCGGGCCGCGGCGAGCCCCGCCGCCGTGGTGAAGCTGCCGCCGTAACCGTTGCAAGCCACGGCAATGACGACGCCCGGTCGCAGGAACCCGATGGCCGGAAGCTGGTCGGGTGTGAATGCCATCGCGCCAACCCACTCTGCCGACGGCGGACGCCCATCGAGCTCCGGATAGAATCGGCTGCGGAGCGCCAACAGCTTCTCGTGCACCTGTGGCGACCGGCGCCGCGAGGAGGGGCTCTTCATCGGACGGTCTGCGCCTCCACCCATGAGCAGCGCCGCTCGTCCATCGCGCGCCGAGTTGCGCGGTTGGTTGAAGAACACCGGCCCGTCCTCGCAGGTCACGACCCGGCCACGCGCGCGGTCCGGCGCGAGCTCGGTGACCTGGATCTGACTCTGGTGCGGCCGGATCTCTCCGAGCTCGGGGAACAGCAGGCGCGTGAACGCGTTCGTGGCCACGACCACTCGACGGGCGATGATCGTGCCGCGCTCGGTGAGGATCTGGTGTTCGTCGGGCGCACGCGAGGTGACGTCGAGCACGCGCACGTGCGTGTACAGCTCGACCCCCGCGCGGAGGGCGCTCTGCAACAGGCCGCAGACGTACTTGAATGGATGATAGGTGCCGTCGCCCGGGCTGTACCGCGCGAGAAAGTTCGTTTCGATACCGAGCTCCTCTCGCACCTTGCGACGCGACCAGATCCCGATGCGCTGCCCGTATTGAGCCGCCAGCATCACCTCGTCGCAGATGCCCTGCTCTTCCTCTTCACTGCTCGCGAGGTGCACCCATCCGCGCGGAGCGAAGTCGCAGTCGATGTGCTCGCGCAGGATGATGCTCTTGAGCAGATCGCGATTGCGGAGCGACAGCCCGAGCACGAGCGACGCCTGCCGCTCACACTCGGCCTGCACGATCGCCGGAGCCAGCTTGGGGTAACGGCGGTGCAGGAACGCCGCGCGCTCGCGAGCGAGCCCTTCGTACATGCCGACCGAGTTCTCGGGGAAGAGCTCGAAGTTGCCGCCATTGCGCCCGCTCGCTTCGCCGGCGGGCTCGCCCTGCTCCAGCACGACGATCCGTGCACCGGACCGCTCCTCGTTTGCCAGATGATACGCGCACGACGCGCCCGTCAGCCCGGCACCGATGACGACGATGTCGGCGGCCTCCGGGAACTCGGCACGCGACTGATGATTTGCCAGGGGGCGCGTGCCGCGCAGCCAGTAGGGCTCGTCGTCGAGCGGGATGCCGATCGGGTGGGCGGTCGCCACGCCCCACTGGCCGAGCAGATCCTGGAGCGACGCGCGCGCGGCCGGCGAGCAGTCGCCGTCGCCGTCGATCGCCACGAGCAGCTCCATCACGGCGCTCCGCGCACTCGGACCGTCCCGTTGCACGAGCGCGCCGAGACGCTCGGCGAGGGCTCGCACCCGAGCGACGGTCGTTTGCTTCCTGATCCGTGAAGCGGCCGGCTCGAAAGCCATCTCGAGCCCGGCCGCGTCGCCGGGCAATACGGGTGTGCTCACGGGCGTGGGGGGCGCGTGTCTCGCCCATCCTATCCGCCCATGCGGTAGGCCGCCAGTAGCAAGCCGGTCTCACCCCCTCGCGGGACCGGCAAGGCCGGCCGGGCGCGGCTATCGCCGGCGCAGCACGACCTCGAGCGCGCCCACCGATACGGAACGGTTGTACCGATTGTACGTCTCGGCGACGCTCAGCCGCCGGACCTGCATCACGTCCGACACGGCTGTCGAGCGGAGGACCTCGAGATCGGGGAGCACCATCCCGTTGATGACGACGACCATCGGCACGAGGCGCTGCTCCAGCAGTGTCGACTGGCCGCGTGGGATGAAGTACCCCGGTCGCACGACCCGCAGTGCGTCCAGCAGCCACGGTCGTCCGGAACTGAGCAGCTCGTCGCCTCCGACCAGCTGACCCATTTTCGGCTCGGACATCGTGCTGACGCGCGACTGCCCGCACCCCGCGACGGTGATGCCAGCCGTCGTCAGCAGGCAGAACAACGTTATCCGAATCATCGCTTCCCCCGTGCACAGGTGTGTGGTGGGTGAAGGCGATGATAGGGACCGCGCAGCCGACGTCCGATGGAATTGTGGCCGGCTGCATGCCGGATGGTGCGAGCCGTTCTTTCCGCGGCCCGACCGCTCCCCGACGACGGCTCAGCACGACCAATCGCGCCTCTAGGGCACCGCGGTGGGGCGGGTTTCCGTCGCGATCCGCGTGGCGAGCGCAGTGCGCGCGCCGCCGGCGTAGCGCCGACACGCGTCCTGGTCGACCAACGCCGATGCGTTCCCGGCGTCGCGAGCCGCGACGCGATCCCACAGTCCCGACGCCGAGGGATGCGGAGTGATCAGGATGTCGCACCGCGGGCGCTCGAGCGCGGCGAATCCGCGCTCGAAGTCGGCGATCGCATGCGGATAGGTCGTACTCTTCGTGAAGAGAAAGCCGTCCGCCGACACCGGTGTCTGGCTGTCGGCATAGACGAGATCGAGACAGCGATCCTGCTCGCACGATCGCCACGACCAGCTCGTGCCACCCGGGGTATGACCCGGTGTGAAGTGCGCCATGAGGGCGAGCGGTCCGACGCGCACTACCTCGCTATCGCCAATGATCCGGACGTGTGTCGCCGCGGGATAGGACAGCAGGACGCCATACTGCGGGTCGTCCGCACCGGAGATGCCCCGCTCGATGACCGCGGCGCTCCATGGGCTCGCCGCGACGGTTGCGCCGGACGCACGCTGGAGCGCGGCGATGCCGCCGGCGTGATCGTAGTGCGCATGCGAGTTGAGGATCAGCTTCACGTCCTCGATGCGGAAGCCGAGGCGGCGAATGTGCTCGATGATCGGCGCGGCGGACTCCCCGAGGCCGCCGTCGATGAGCACGTGACCCTCGGGCGATGTGATCAGCACCGCGCTCAGCCCGTTGGTGCCCACGTAGTAGGTGTTTCCATGGATGCGCAGCGGGGGGTGGGGCGCATTCCACTCGGCGCAGCTCGGACAGTCGACCGCCGGCTTGACAACGCGCGTCGCATCGGCCGACTGCCCGATCAGTGGCCGGGTGACGAGCAGGGCGGCGACGGAGAGCACGCTCGGGCGAATCATGCCCTTCCCTCGTGCGCACGCCGAAGCGCGGTTGATTCTCTTCGTCGTGATCATGGTCGATCTGGATCGGTGGATGGTGGCGTGCCCCCGGCGCGACGAGCGAGCAGCTGCGTCGTGAACCGCTCGGCTGCCGACAACCGCGCGATCTCCGTGTCCGCAGCAGCGAGATCGTCCTCGAGTTGGCGGACGCGCGCGGTCAACTCATCCAGCTCGGCGCGGCCCACCCCGCGACGCTCGGCGGCACGAACGAAGCGTAGCGCGAGATGGAGCACGGTGCCCCAGAACATGACCGCCCCAACCGCAATCAGTGCGAACATACTTCACCGCACGCTTGCGAATCGACATACCACGCCGCATACGGCGTATTCTTGACCAGGTGGCGATTGTAATCCCGCGCGCCATCGGTCCACCAGACTGGCCCTCGTTCGCCGAGGGCGCGCTTGGCCGCATCGACTGCGACGCGCGCCTCGGCGGACTGCGTGCCATCCCGCGTTCGGCGTGCAGCGGCGACCGCTCGACGCGCCGCCATGAGCTCGGAGGTGCGTTGCCGCCGCTCGACGTCGCTCAGGGCGGGATTCGTCGTGCGCCACAGACGACCGCGCACGACGAAGTAGCGGCCGTCAGGCGTCTCCGGGTGGGAGCTCATTGACTCAACGCCCGCCCCCGACCGCGCATGCCGGCGCGGGAGTGAGTGGCGTCGCTCAGGAGGGACGCTCCGACGAGATCGCCAGCTTGAACCCGTCGGGGTCCTGCACGCGAAAGGCGCGTGCACCCCATGGCATGTCGGTGGGCTCCGTGATCAGCGTCGTTCCGGAAGCCTTGATGCGTTTGGCGACCTCGTCGACGCTTTGTGTCGTCGTGAGCATCAGCGAGAACCCCTCGCCCTTCGCTCGGTCCAGCCCCTTGGCGCCGTCGTCATGATTGAGCAGGATCCGCACGGCGCCCGCCTTCAGCGCGACGCTCAGCACTCGTCCGTCGCGCTCGTACTCCCGGTCGACGGTGAAACCGATCGCGTCGCGATACCACGCGACGCTCCTCTTGACGTCCTTCACGGTCAGGGAGGCCGACAACGACACGGCGCGGAACGATTCCGGCTGGGCGCGTTCGGTGTGACCGCTAGTGAGTGTGTCAGCTGTCATGAGGCCCCATGATTATGGTCAGAAATCAACGTCTCTCGCGTCCCTCCTACAAACGTAGCCACAGATATTCCAGATCGTAGTAGCGTCCGCCCTGCGCGAGCGCCCGCGGCTCGACCGCATAGGGGACGAAACCGCGCTGCACGTACAGCGTGCGCGCCGCCACATTCTCCGGAACGACGCTGAGCGTCAGCTGTTCGAGGCCGGGCCAGTACGCGGCACGCCTGATGACGGCATCCAGCAGCAGTCGCCCAGCGCCACGGCCGCGCGCTTCGGCCGCGACGAACATCCCCCAGATGACGGCCTTATGCCGCTGCTTCACGGCGCTCTCGCGGTAGCAGCCCGCGAGTCCGTGCAACGGTCCGTTTGGCTTATCCGCGGCGCCAAGCACGAAGTTCGTCGAACCGTCGTCGCTGTCGCCGAGCCGCGTGGCGATCGTCTCGAGCGGAATGTGCTCTTCCTGGGCGTAAGTGCTGCCAAATGCCTCCGGATTGTCGAGCAGCGCTCGCAGCCGCAACGCCTGGAACTCGGCCGCATCGTTTCGAGTGAGAAGGCGAACGTGCATAGGTCAGCCGTCCGGATACTGCTCGCACAGCAAGCACTCCAGATCCAGAGCAATATGCGCCGCGCGTCCCTCGGACGTCACGACCCACGGTCGCAGCTGCCAGGGCGGGTCATGCCGGACGTGTTGGCCATGTCCGCACCGGAGCTCCGCCACCCAATGCCCCTCGTCGTCCTGATGATATCCGACAATGGGTTGCTTCACTGCTCAGGCCGACCCCGCGTACAACTCTATATAGCCACATTTCGAGCAGCGGAGCGCCGTAATGGGCAGCTGCTCCTTCGGATTCGACTTGATGCCGCCGACGAATCGCCGCCGCACCGGCTCACCCGGCGCCCACGTGCCCTGCAGCACCTGGCCGTAGCCCATATCTGGAAGATGCCCCGCTTCCATGCGACTCGAGCACTTCGGGCACACTGGCACTGCGGGGGTCATCGGCGCTCCTCGGCAATCCGCGCCTTGATCAGGCGCTTGACGAGCGCCGTCGGCGGCGGCGCCGAGATAGGAAAGCGGATCGTAGTCTTTTCGATCTCGTATCCCTTCAGGTCGGCGGCGTGGGCGCGCACGATGGCCGCACTGATCGGGTAGAGTCCGTAATGCCCCTTCCATGCCGCATACCACACCAGCGTCCGGCCGTCGAGCGCGAAAGCCGGCATGC
>JALYXJ010000321.1 GCA_030947165.1 Gemmatimonadota bacterium | reverse complement strand
CCCGAGTCAGCGCCGCACGCCGAAGGCGTACACCGTTCGCGAGCGGTATTCCTCGCCCGGGCGGAGTACGGTGCTCGGAAAGGTGGGCTGGTTGGGCGAGTCGGGAAAGTGCTGCGTCTCGAGGCAGAATCCACCGCGATGCGCGTAGATCGTCCCGGCTTTGCCGCGGATCGTGCCGTCGAGGAAGTTGCCGGAATAGAGCTGCATGCCGGGCTGCGTGGTGTACACGTCGAGCGTCCGACCGCTCGTCGACTCGGTGACGCGTGCCGCAGGCGCGAGCGAGCGCGGGCCGGCGGAGGGGGGCCGCAACACGTAGCTGTGATCGTAGCCGCCGGCGTGGAGCAGCTGCTGGTGCGGCTCCCCGATGCGCTCTCCGATCCGCATCGGGGACCGAAAGTCGAATGGCGTCCCCTCCACTGGCGCCAGCTGTCCCGTCGGGATCAGCGTCGCGTCCACCGGCACGTATGCCTCGGCCTGGACGGTGAGCTCGTGATCGAGAATGGACTCGCTCCGGCCCGCGCTGAGATCGAAGTAGCTGTGCTGCGTGAGATTCACGATCGTCGGCCGGTCGGTGCGGGCGAGGTAGTCCACCACCAACTCGCCGCGACCAGTCAAGGTGTACGTCACCAGCGCCTCGAGCGCCCCCGGATATCCCTCGTCGCCGTCCGGGCTCGTGAGCGTGAAGGAGACGCGTGCGTCACCATTGCTCGTGTCGGCTCGCCCGTTCCAGATCGCCTTGTCGAACCCGCGGACGCCGCCGTGCAGATGCTGGCCGCCGTCGTTCCGTGCGAGCTGATGGGTCGCGCCGTCGAGCGCGAATCGGCCATTCGCAATCCGGTTGCCATATCGGCCGACAATGGCGCCGAAGTACGGTGAGTGGTCGAGATACCCTTGCAGCGAGTCGTGCCCGAGCACGACGTCGGCGAGCGTGCCGTCGCGGTCGGGCACGCGGAGCGACACCACCGTTCCCCCATACGTGATCGCGCGGAGCTCGTGGCCCGCCCCGCCCCCACCCGCGCGCAGCGTGAACATCTCGACCGGCCGGCCGTCCGGGGCCGGCATCGTGCCGAACGTCGACGTGCCGACGCTCGGCGCACTCACGCCTCCCCCATCACCAGCCCTTCGATCGTGTGACCCTGCCCGATCGGTTCGAGACGATCCACGATGCGACAGGCGAGATGCTGCCGCACGGCCTCGGGCAGCGACGCGTGAAAGTCGCGCGTCACCTGCAGGTCGTGCCGGTCGGCATTGTGCGCATCGGACGCGTCGGCGCCGAGCACGAGCACGGGCCGCGACTTGTCGGAATGGTTGGCCGTGCCGCGATGAATCGTGAGCGCCGACCGCACGGAAATGTCGCCCATCTTCGGCATCTTGCGCTGCGCGCGCGCCTCGTAGCGCGCATAAAGCGACTTCGGCGGGAACATCTCGTGCTCGAAGCCCTCTGGCGCATCCCACTGGGTCCCCGGCGCGATCTCGAACGGCCCCATGTCCTCGTACACATCCACGCCGGTGAGATTGAACGCAAGTGAGTTGAGCCGCCGGCCCATGAGGGTCTCGGGCGGCGCCGGGAAGTCGCGGTGCCACGGCTGATTCAACGCACCGGGGCCCGGCACGTCGAAGCCGATTTCCACGATGCGATAGTCGGGGCCGAGCACCGATTCGCACACGGTGATGACCCACGGGTGCATCACGAGATCCACGAAACCACGGATCCGCTCCGGATGGATCTCCACGTAGTAGCGCTTCGGACCACGGCCCACGGCTCCACCCGGGCGCGAAAGCGCATCCTCGAACAGGACGTCGATGTCCTCTCGCATCGCCTGCGCCCACTCGCGCGTGAAGGCGCCGCGCAGCGCGATGATGCCATCACCGTAGAGACCGCCCATGATGGCCGCCACGTCATACGCCGCGGCGGTTGCGCCGGCCGTACTGCTCGTCTCGACTGCGCTGGTCGCTGCCATGCTACCTCTCCGATGTCACCGACATTCGCCCGCCGGCTTGGTGAGTGTCGTGCCCGGCAGTACAGCCTCCCCGAACACCGGCTCGCCCGACGCAGCCCAGGTGAACTTCTGCATGCGAATGTTGCGGTCCCACCCGGGAGTGGTGGAGGTCTTGGAGTGATACACGATCCAGTTCTCCGTCCCGTCCGGCGACAGGGTGAAGCTCGCATGTCCCACACCATACACGCCGGCGTTGCCCGAGAACACGGGGCCGGCCTTGGCCCAGCTCGCAGGGCTCATGGGATCGGCGGCGGCGCTCTGGAGCTTCAGCCGCCCGAGCTGGTAGTCCTTGAGCCACGACTCCTGCGCCGAGTACACGATCATCACGTCGGTGCCGTGCCGCACGAATTCGGGGCCTTCCTCCAGCGCCAGCTCGGTGCCCTTCTCCCAGGTCTCGGTCGGGGCGGCGATCTGGACGCGATTGCCCGAGACGTGCCAGGGGCTGTCCATCTGCGCGATGTACAGCTGCTGCTCGGTCTTGTCGGTCGTGGCGTTGTTCGCCCAGCCCGACCACACCGCATAGCGCTGCGTGCCGATCTGCGTCGTGGTGAGATCGATCGCCCAGCGGTTTCCCTGTGTGGTGCCGAGGCTGTCGCCGGTGTACAGCATCCCGCGGTCGTTGTACGTGCCGAGCGCGTCGGCGCCCGTGGACTCGAGCACCCCCGCATGCTGCGACAGGAAGGGCGAGCCCGGTGCACCGGCCGCGTAATAGATGTACCAACGGCCGTCGATGAAATGCAGCTCCGGAGCCCAGACGTTTGCGCGGTTCCAGGCCGTGTCGCTGGTGGTCGGGGCTGCCCAGACCTTGCTCGGCGGCGCGGTGATGACCCCTGTCAGCGTCGCCGACTTCGACACCCAGATGCCATTGTCGATCGACTGGATGTAGTAGTACATGCCGTCCTGCTTCACCACCCACGGATCGGCGCCAGCCGCGAGCGGATTGGTGAACGTGCACTGCGCCGGTGGCGGATCGACGATCGGCGTCGTCGCGCCACCACCGCCGGCGCAGCCGACGAGGCCCACGCTGAAGAGCGTGAGCCCCACCGAGCGAATGCGCACGTGCACGTCCTTCGCTGCGCTCAGGACGACAAGCCAGGGGCACGACATCACCAGTTCGGATTCTGCTTGACGTTCGGATTGAGGTCCACTTCCGACTGCGGAATCGGCAGCAGCTCCGACTTGCCGGCGACGAAGAACTTGAACTCCGCGTCGCAGCCCGCGGCCTTGTTGGCGCGCGCGGTGCAGGCCGCGCTCCCTTCATCCGACGGCACGACCGCGGCGAACATGTTCTGGCGCTGGAGATCCAGCCACCGCTGTGCCTCCAGGCCGAACTCCACCAGACGCTCGTGGAGGATCGCGTCGCGCATCTGGGCCTGGGTGAGCGTCGTCGCCAGCCCGGCGAGGTTCACGCTCGTGCGCTGCCGCACCTGGTTCACGTACGGCGCCGCATTGGCCGGCTGGCCTTGCTCGTTCAACGCCTCGGCGTACATCAGCAGGATGTCCGCGTAGCGCAGCACCTTGTAGTTGAGCGAGGCCTCCCAGCTCTGATCCCCGTTGGTGCCCCAGTACTCGCTGTACTTCTTGAAGAACACGTCGTTCGCGTTGCGGCCGCGCGACGGGTTCACGAAAGCTTCCCCGTACACGTTCTCGGCGGGGCGATTCCAGAAGACCGTCGCATCCAGGCGGGAGTCGTACACGGCGCGGTTCAGGGTATCCGGGAAGAACTGATTGAAGAACCAGCGGGTGGGCCGTCCGTCGCAGTAGCTCGGGCCGCACGCTCCCACCATCTTCGCGATGTTGAGCCCGTAGATCCCCTGCGAGCCCGCGAGGGCGGGGTTGCCGAACTGTACCTCGAACAGCGACTCCTGATTGTTCTTGCCCGCCGCCGTAAAGTTGCTCGCGTAGTCGGGCACGAGACTGTAGCGGCCGGACTGGATGACGGGCAGTAGTTGCGCTGCCGCCTCCGACCACTTCCGCTGTTGGAGCAGCACCTTGCCGAGCATGCCGCGAGCCGCTCCGGAGGTGGCGCGGCCGATGTCGGCGCCCGAGTACGCGGGCGGTAGCCCGGCGATCGCATCCGTCAGGTCGGTCTGGATC
>JALYXJ010000311.1 GCA_030947165.1 Gemmatimonadota bacterium | reverse complement strand
ATATTGCACCACGACCGGACGCTCCAGGCCCAGCTCCGCGCGCAGCCGTGCTGCGTCGGCCGCGGTGGCGGCCGGGGGTAGCAGGAAGGTGGCCGGATCGCCGGGCGCGAGGCGAAGGAGCGCGAAGGTGAGCGAGAGCACGCACCAGTACAGCGCGGCCGTCCGGACGAGCGCGCGAGACAGAGCAGAGAGAGAGGAACGCACAGCTTGATATCGCATCGGTGGGTGAACGCGTCAACGGCGCTCGTGACCACGATGGCGCTCGGCGCGCAGATCGCCTGCATCGCGCCGCAACGTCCGGCTGACGTGATGGTGCTCGCGTCGGGCGCGGATCTCGAGTCGGCGAATCCGCTGGTGACGACGCACCCGCTCTCCCGCCAGCTTCAGCGGTACGCGCTCTTCGTAACCTTGCTGCGCTACGATTCGACGCTGACGCCGCAGCCGTACTACGCTCGGGCATGGCAGTGGCGCGATCAAGGACACACGCTCGCGCTCACCCTGGCCCCCGGGCTGCGGTGGCACGACGGCGTGCCCACGACGGCGCGCGATGCCGCGTTCACCCTTCTCGCCGCCCGAGACGCGTCGACCGGCTTTCCTCGCGCCGCGGAGCTGGCGTCGCTCGATACCGCCATCGCCGCGGACGACACCACCCTCGTGCTTCGGTTCAACCACGCGCCGCCGCGGCTGCCGCCGCTGCTCGCCGAGCTGCCGATCGTCCCGGCGCATCGGCTGGCGGCGGTCGCGCGCGCGACCATGCGGTCGGCGCCATTCAACGATCAGCCGGTCGGCAATGGGCCATTCCGGTTCACCGGGCGGCGGCGCGGGGCGCGGTGGAGCTTCGCCCGCAACGATTCCTTTCCCGCGCTGCTCGGCGGGCCACCGGCGCTGCGCGGCCTCGTCATCGCCGTCGTGGACGAAGCGACGACCAAGTTTGCCGGTCTCGCGAGCGGGGAGCTCGACATGGCCGGCATCTCGCCCGCGATGGCCAGGCTCGCCGAGCGCGATGCGACGCTGCGGCTGATCACCTATCCGGTGCTCTTCGGTACGGGTCTCTTCTTCAACACCACGCGTCCCCCCTTCGACGACGCGCGCGTGCGCCGCGCTGTGGCCCGCTCACTCGACCGCGCGCGCATCGTGGAGGTTGCGCTCGCCGGATTTGGCCGGCCGACGGCCAGCCCCGTCCCGCCAGACAGTCCATACGCCTGGCAGGCGCCGGCGGAGCGCGACACCGCGGAGGCCGACCGTCTGCTCGACGTCGCGGGATGGCGGCGCGGCGCAGATCACATTCGCCGGCGAGCCGGCCGACCGTTCGACGTTGAGCTGCTCACCGTCGGCAGCGGCGACAACGTGGCCGAACAGCTCGTCCAGGCGGACCTGGCGGCGCGCGGGATTCGCGTGCGCGTCCGTCAGACGGAGATGGGCACCTTTCTCACCACGGCCCGCGCGACCGACAAGCGCTTCGATCTCCTCCTCGCCGGCATTCCCGGCGACCTCTCACTCTCGTACGTGGGCGCGATCTTTTCCACCGCGCAGCGCGGCGGCACCTTCGATTACACCGGCTATCACAGCGCGGCGCTGGACGCGCTGCTCGCGAAGGCGGCAGACGCCGCCACGCCGGACGAGGCGAGGCAAGACTGGGGCGCGGTGCAGAGCGCACTGGACACCCTCGCGCCGGCGACCTGGATCTATCACGCCCGCGGGTTGCAGGGGGTGACGCGCCGGCTGCAGGGCGTGCGCATCGATCTGCGCGGTGAGCTGGTCACCGTGCATGACTGGACGCTCGCCCCTCGCGGCGGTGGATCGCCGTGAGCCTCCTCGCGAGTGCCGACGCGCTGCGCGCACGACGGGCGATCGCTCACGGTGCTCTGGCCGAGCTTGCGCGGGGATTGCGGGCCGAGCTCGCGCCCGTGCTCCGCATGCCGCTCGAGGTGCCGACGGAAAAGGCCTTGCTGTCGCGCGCCGGCGGCCGCTGCGATCGCGATGGCACCTACCTCGCCTACGATCCCTTCGACCCCCGCCACCGCTGCCCACACTGTGGGCGAGAGCTCACCGGGGAACAGCACGACCGGTTCCGTCTCTACTGGCATCAGCTCTGGCTCGCCGAGCGGACCGTGCACGCCGCGCTGCTCGGCGCACTGCTGGACGACGCAGCCGCCCGCTCGCTCGCGATCCGTCTGCTGGATGCGTATGCCGCCCAGTATCTGCGCTACCCGAACAGCGACAACGTGCTGGGCCCCTCGCGGCCGTTCTTCAGTACGTACCTGGAGTCCATCTGGCTGCTCCAGCTCACGATCGCCCTGGACCTACTGGAGTCCAGCGGGGATTCGGCGGAGATGGGAGCGCTCGGTGCGCGTGTGCGTGCGGAGCTGATCACACCGAGCGCGGCACTGATCGGCTCGTACGACGAAGGGATGTCGAACCGACAGGTCTGGAATAATGCCGCGCTGATCGCGGCGGGCACGCTGCTCGGCGATCGCGCGATGATCGAACGCGCGGTAACGGGACCGTCGGGACTGCACGAACATCTGGGAGAGGCGCTGCTCGCCGACGGAAGCTGGTACGAGGGGGAGAACTACCACCTCTTTGCGCATCGCGGGCTCTGGTACGCCGTGCAGATGGCGGAGCAGGGTGGTCACGAGCTTCCCGCGCCGCTCGCGGCCCGCTTCCGCGATGGCTTCGTCGCGCCGTTTCGTACGCTGCTCCCCGACCTCACCTACCCGTCGCGGCGCGATTCGCAATACGCCGTGAGCGTGCGGCAGCCCCGCTTTGCCGAGTCGTGTGAGCTCGGGCTTGCACGCGGCGACGACGCTCGACTCGTCGGCGTGCTGGCGCGTCTCTACGAGCGCGACGTCCCGCGCGGCGCGACCGGGCGGGCCACGTCCTCGGCCGACGTGGAGCGCAATCAGCCGGCGACCGGGCTGACACGCGCCGACCTGTCGTGGCGCACGCTGCTGCTCGCGCGACCGGAACTGCCGCCGCTCGTGCCCGTCCCCCTCGTATCGGATCTGCTGCCGGCGCAGGGGATCGGGATTCTGCGTCGCGACCGCGGCGCGTTGTACGTCGCGCTCGACTACGGCCATTCGGGTGGTGGTCACGGTCACCCCGATCGGCTCAACCTGCTGCTTGTCGACGGCAGCGACCGCTGGTTCGATGATCCCGGCACCGGCTCGTACGTCGATCCTTCGCTGCACTGGTATCGCAGCACGCTCGCGCACACCGCGCCGCTCGCGGACGGGCGATCGCAGCAGCGTGTGAACGGCGACCTCGCGGCGTTCGAGGATGCTGGCGTCGCGGGGTGGGTCAGCGCCGTCGCGGAGCTGCTCCCCGGGATGTCGGTGAGCCGGACGATCGTCGTGCTCGAGGACTACCTCGTCGACCTGCTGCAGTGGGAGAGCGACACCCCGCACGAGTTGGCAATGCCACTGCACGGCGTCGACATCGTCGACGAAAACGGCACGGCGCTCGCGCGTGAGCCGATGGCGATCGAGGGTGGTGATGGGATCGAAGACGGTTTCTCATTCCTTCGCGCGGGGGCGCGCATCGCTCCAGTCGCATCGCGTGTGGTGCGTCTGCTGGGTACGAAGGGCGGCCGACGCCTCAACGGCTGGATGGCGACCGCCGAGGGCACGAGCTGGTGGAGCGCGTCAGCGCCCGACGTTCCAACGCGACAGGGCGTCGTGCCGCTTCTGCTCGCGCGGCACTCGGCATCACGCGGCAGCTTTGTGTCCGCGTGGAGCTGGCGGGACGCCATCGGCGGCATCGAGGTCCAGTCGGACGCGCTCATCGTGCAGCGGCGCGACGGAGGGCGTGACGTGCACTCCGCTGCACCGCGAGGATGGCGCATCATGCGCGAGCGGCCCGGCACCGCGCCCGCGGTGAACATCGTGCTCGGCGGCCTCGTGGATTCGTCCCGAAGCGGCCGGGCCGCGCCCGCCCGCACCCCTCCGGCGCACGCCGACGGGAAGCGCCTTCCGTACACGGCCGCCCTCGGCGAGCCGCACTACCGGCGGTCGGAGCAAAGCTGGACCGAGGCCGGTGAACCGCGCGCGGTCGTCCGGATCGCGGCGGTTGCGGCGTCCACACTCCAGATCGACGTGGAGGTCGCGCCGTCGCATCGGATCTTCTCCCCGCCGGACGCCGCAAACCCGCTGGACAATGAGCCCGCCGGGATCAACGGTGATGGAGTGCAGCTCTACGTGCAGGCGGGGGAACGCTCGGGCGGTTGGCTGCTCGTGCCGGCGCTCGACTCGCACGACGTAACCGTACACGGAATCGAAGGATGGTCCGACCACGACGTCACCGTCGCCGCTACCTGGCGCGAGATCCCCTCCGGTTGGTCGCTCTCGGTGCGCGTCGAGCTGCCGCCGGGCTCGACGGACGTCGCCCTCGACGTCATCGTCAACGAGATCGCTCCCGGACGTGCCCGACGCCGTGGCCAGCTCGTGCTCTCCGGCGCCGACCGGGAATTCATCTATCTTCGGGGAGACCGCCACGACCGTGCACGGCTGCTCAACTTTACCCTCCCTGATGCCTGACTCCCGCCTGTCCAGGATCGCGGTCGTCCTCTACGAACCGCAGGATCCGGTGAACATCGCCGGTACCGTGCGCGCGATGAAGAACATGGGCGTCGGCACGCTCCGCCTCGTGCGCCCGGTCAAGTACGACCCGATCCGCCTGGAGGGGATCGCGCACGACACGTGGGAGATCATCAATGCGATCGAGGTCTACGATGACTTCGACGCCGCGGTCGCCGACTGCGTGCGGCTGGTCGGGTTCACGGCACGGCGGCGCAAGGCCAAGTGGCAGCTGCTCGACCCGAAGGCGGCGGCCGAGGACGCGCTCGGACACTCGGACCACGGACGGGTGGCATTCGTGTTCGGCCGGGAAGACAGCGGTCTGCCGAACGAGGTGCTCGATCGCGTGCACGCGGCGGTGAACATCCCCACCACCGAGCACGCGTCTCTGAACCTCGCGCAGGCGGTCCTCATCGCCCTCTACGAGCTGCATCTCGCCGTCGGCGACGCGACCCGAAAGCTGCGTGGCCCGCGCAAGGAGGCACCGCCGCCGACGACCGATCTCTACGAGCGCTATTTCACCGAGCTGCATCGCTCGCTCGATGCGATCCAGTTCTTCAAGACGCGCTACCCCGAGCACATCATGCGGTCGCTGCGCGCGATCACCTTTCGCGCGGCGCCCGACGACCGCGAGCTCTCGCTTCTGCGCGCGATGGCGCTCGAGGTGGTCCGATTCCTGGAGCGCACGGGGCAGATCAACCGTGCCCTTCCCGACGACGTATCCCCGCGTCCGCCCCGCCACATCACTGGCCGCGACACGAGCGGCCGCGGCGAGGATTGACGAACGTCTCTTTCGCCTTCTCCTTCACCCATGCCCATGAAGCGCTTTTTCGGCCGCGCGCGCGACGCCGCGCCGGCCGCCTCGGCGGACGAACCGGAGACGGGCAACGCCTCCGACTCCGATGATGAGACTGGCGACGCGGAGGCCGTCCCCGAAGAGGCTCCCGAGCGCAGCTGGCGCGAGCGCGCCGACGCGGTGCTCCCGACGGGCGCCTCCACCGGGAGCAAGCGCGCGGAGGCGCTCTACGGCCGCGCCGAGGCCGATGGTCCCACGCACTTTGTGTCAGCCAGCGGGTGCCGGGTTACCGACACCGCCGGTGCGAGCTACCTGGACTGCACGATGGCGCTCGGCGCAGTTGCGCTCGGGTACGCCGAGCCACGCGTCACGCAGGCCGTGATCGAAGCGGCCGCACAGGGAAACGTGGCGGGATTCTCGAGTTGGCGAGAGGTCGAGCTCGCGGAGCGGCTCTGCGCGCTGATTCCGTGCGCCGAGCGTGCGCAGTTCCTCAAGACGGGCGCCGAGGCGACGTCGGCGGCAGTGCGTCTCGCGCGCACCTACACCGGTCGCGAGCATGT
>JALYXJ010000300.1 GCA_030947165.1 Gemmatimonadota bacterium | reverse complement strand
GTGCCCTCACATTCTCGTCGAGGTCTTCAAAAATGGCGAAATAGCCCGACATCATGTCGGAGGCCTGCGCAGTCAGTGCATGCACATATTGCGCAAGCAGGCGACTTACGGGTTGAGCATCACCACCCACCTTCCGGACCCGCTCCCTGCGGACGGGGTCAGCGGTGAGCACCACAATGACCATGTTGTTGGCCGTGACGATCGCGGGACGCTTTTCCCACATGACTGGAGCCGCACCTGGCATGGCCATGATCGTGTTCCTGACTACGGCTGCACCGTAACCACGACCAGTCCATTCATGAACAGCCATCAGAATCCAGGCAGCAGTCGAGCCTCCTGAAACGAACGAAAGACGCTTGCGCCGAATATCCCGACGAGAACCGTGATCAATGCTGCGGAGGCGACTGCCACGTGTGCTCCCCTCCCGCGCAGCACCGGAAGAATCTTTCCCGGGGTCTCGAGAAACATCGGCGCGATCACACGGAGGTAATAGGCCACCGATATGGCGGTATTCACCGCGGCCGCGATGGCAAGCCATCCATAGCCAGCCTCCAGCGTGGCGCCGAACAGTGCCAGCTTCGCGCCGAAGCCGGCGAGCGGGGGGACACCGATGTAGGACAACAGGCTGACCAGCATGGCCGCAGCGAGCCACGGGCGAGTCGTCGCAAGCCCCGCGTATTGTCCGCGGTCCGATTGTCCCCTGAGGATCACGACGACGCCGAATGCCGCGAGCGTCGCCAGTGCATAGGCAAGCAGGAAATACAGGAGCGATGGCAGCGCGAGGCTGCTTCGGCCGAGGGCCACCACGCCCATCAGCCCATATCCCGCTTGCGAGACGGCCGACCAGCCAAGCAGGCGCCGCACGTCCTCCTGCCAGAGCGCGGCGAGATTGCCGAGCGTCATGGTCAGTGCCGCGACGACGGCGATCGCTGGACGCCAGCCGCTTCCACCTTCGGGAAGTATGGCGAGAAGCCGCGCCAGGGCGATGAGGGCCCCGATCTTCGGCGCGGCGGTCACGAACGCCGCCACCGGAGCCGGCGCGCCTTCGGCCGCGTCCGGGAGCCACGGGTGTGCCGGAACCGCCCCCGACTTGAACGTCAGGCCGAGCACGCACAGACCCATGCCAACGACGAGCGGAAGCGGGTCCGCGGGAATGAGGGGCGAGCGCATGGCGTAGTAGGTCGTCGTGCCGGCGAGGCCGAACAGCAGGACGACCCCGAATGTCATGCCTGCGTTCGTGAGCGCGCCAAGGAGGTAGAATTTCAGGGCAGCCTCACCGGAGCGCTTCGACCGTCGATGGTACGCGATGAGGACCGCCCCGGTTGCGGACGAGAGCAGGATGGCGAGCAACAGCGCCATGAGATCGGCAGCGCCAGCCATCGCCACTGCGCCGAGCGTCGCCAGCAGCAGAAGCGCATAGTACTCCGCGTGTCGCCGATCGTCGGCGAACCACTCCACCGAACAGGCCGCGACACTGGCGGTCACACCGAGGATCAGGAGCTTGCCCCAGAGCGCGGCGCCGTCCACGGCGTAGGTGTCCGAGAAGGTCAGTCGCGGCGCCGCTCCCTGCAGCCTCACCGTCAGAACGCCGGCGACGAGCACGGTGACGAGGGTGAGCACCATCGCTCCGGCCTGCAGGCGTCGCGGGACGCTCATCGCATAGAGGAGGACGGCGACGCTGCCGATGACCAGCGTGATCTCCGGGGCAACGTCACCCAGCGGCATCGTCATCACTGGTCGTCAGGCCCATGCTTCATCGTGCGATCAGTGGTCCCACGCCCGAGCCGATGACGGCCAGCAGCGGTGCCGGCATCACGCCGATCGCCACCACCAGCGCAAGCAGACCGGCGAGTGCGGCTACCTCGATGCGCGAAAGATCCGGCCACGCGCTCCACCGCTCCGGAAGCTCTCCCAGAAACACGCGTTGGATCATCTGGAGGAACAGCGCGGCGGTGATGAGGATACCGAGCAGGCCTATGCCAGCCAGCCACGGATACGCGCTGAACGTGCCGACGAACACCTGGAACTCGGCGACGAAGCCGGCGAGCGCCGGGAGCCCGAGACTCGCGAACGCCGCTAGTGCCGCGAGTGCCGTCAGGATCGGAGCGCGTGCGGCCAGGCCACCGAATTCCGCGATCTCGTATGTCCTGGCACGCTGCCAGATGGAGCCGGAGATGAGGAACAGCGCGCCCGTGATCAACCCATGCGCGACCATCTCGACCACCGCTCCGGTCAGCGCCGTGGCCCGCGCAGCGGTGTGTCCGGTGACGACACTGGCTGCGGCGGCGGTGCCCAGCATCACGTAGCCCATGTGATTGACACTCGTATAGGCGATGCGGCGCTTGAGGTTCGACTGCGCGAGGGCCACGAGCGCGCCGTACAGGATACTCACGGTGGCGAGGATGGCGAGCGGATACGCAAAGCGCGCGAACGTCTGCGGCATCATGGAAAGTACCACGCGAATGAATCCGTACGTCCCCATCTTCAGAAGCACACCGGCGAGAATGGTCGACGCAGGGGCTGGCGCATCGACGTGGGCCGGCGGCAACCAGGTGTGGAACGGAAACATCGGCGCCTTGATCGCGAAGCCCAACGCGAAACCCGCGAACGCGAGCGTCGGCAGCATCCCGGCGCCATCGAGTGGCCGCCGCGCGATCAGGAGGGCCATGTCGAACGTGCGGGCTGCGTGCAGGCCATCACCACTCGCCAGGTAGAGGGCGAGGATGGCGAGCAGGATGGCGAGCGATCCGCCCAGCGTGTAGATGAAGAACTTGAGCGCCGCGCGCCTGGCCTCTTCACCATGGCCCCACCCACCGATCAGGAAATACATCCCGACGATGCTGAGGTCGAAGAACACGTAGAACTGGAGGAGATCGAGCGACAGGAACACGCCGAGCGAGGCGGTCTCGAGAAACAGGAACAGCGCGTAGTACGCCTTGGCTCGCCCGCGGAGTTCGACGGGATAGAAGATCGCAGCGGCGAACAGGAGTGCCGTCATCGCGACGAGCGGCAGTGATATGCCATCGACGCCCAGACGATAGGACGCTCCCAGGGTCGGGATCCATGGCGCGCTCTCGACCTGCTCGAAGCCGCCCGTCCCGCTGAAGCGCGTCCAGGCGACGACACAGAAGGCAATCGGGATCAGCGAGACCCCACCGGCGACGGTGCGCAGCCACCGCTCGCTCCGGGCTGGCACCGCGAGGAGCAGCACGGCGCCGAGCAACGGGACGAACACGAGCGCGGTCAGCACAGCCAGACCGCCAGAGCAGCGATCATCACGAGCGCCACCGTTCCCTCGGCGATCAGGGTGTAGTAGTCATGCGCGCGCCCAGACTGAATGCGTCGGCTCGCGCTGCCCGCACGGGACACGCCGTGCGCGAAAGCCTCCACGCTCGCGTCGATCAGTCGCGCATCCGCCGACTGCGACGCAGTCGCTCCCCACGTGGCGGCTCGCGCCAGGCCGGTAACGGCCCCGCCGATCCCGCGCTCACCCCACCACGCCATCAGCGCCGTGAGGCTCCGGGCCATCTGTACGGCGCCACGAATGCCTTCGTCGACGACTCGTGCGTCGAACATCGCCAAAGCAGACGACAGGGCGACCACAGGCCTGACGACGATCCCGGTTGCCAGAGCGGGCAACCGGAACCAACCGGCGACGAAGCGTTGCGCGGCGCGGGGAAGTCCGAGCGAGAGCAGCCGGTCGCGCCGCCAGAGCAGCCAACCGGCCGAGATACCGAGACCGACGGTGGCAAGCGAGGCGATGGTTTCCCACAGCGCGCCCGGAGGCACCGAGCCTGTCAACGACTCAGCGCGTCGTGCCACGGACGGACTCCAGAGCACGCCCAGCGCGACGGTGAGGAGCGCGAGCACGGCGAGGCTTGCCATCTCGGCGCGTTCCGGGCTCCTGGCTGTCCCGGAATCGGGCTGTGAGTGCCGAGTCGCGGGGCCGCCGAAGGTAAGCAACTGCAGTCGGGTCGCGTACGCGGCACTCAGCAGTCCCGCGAGCAACACCGATACGGTGAGCATGCCAGCGGCCCGAGGCGCTGCTGCAGCGGCGGCGACGATGCCCTCTTTGGAGACGGCGCTGCCGAGCGGCGGCACGGCCGCCAGCGCCAGCGCGCCCACACCGAACAGCCCGGCGACCTGGGGTAGCCGAGCGCCGAGTCGATGGCGAGAGATTCGCCCGAGATCGAGCGTTCCCGCTGCATGCAGCACGACACCGGCGCCAAGGAACAGCAGCGCCTTGAACGCCGCGTGCGTGACGAGATGCATCGCACCAGCGCCCGGCGCCATCGCACCGATCGCGACGAACATCAAGCCGTACTGGGCCGAGGTCGAGCCGGCGAGAGCTTTCTTGAGGTCTCGTTGCGCCAGCGCGACGAGTCCTCCAGCCACCGCTGTCACGGCTCCCAGAATCGCCACAGCCGCCCCATACCATGCAACAGCATCGAAGTGCGGAGACAATCGGATGAGGAGGTACGCCCCGGCGGCCACCATCGTCGCCGAATGCAGCAGGGCCGACGCTGGAGTCGGGCCCTGCATCGCCGAGAACAGCCACGGCGAGAACGGAGCCTGCGCCGACTTCGCCGCCGCGGCAAAGAGCACGGCCCCGGCCACGATGGCGAGCGGCATCCCGTGCAGAGACGCGAGAGCGTCGTAGCGCAGGGAGCCCGTGGCCGCGAACAGAACCGCCGCGGCGAGATACAGACCCAGGTCGCCGAGGCGTGTCGTCAGGTATGCGTCGAGCGCCGCCCGTATCCGGACGCGTTCGCGCCACTCGAAGCCGATGAGAGCCCACGAGCATGCACCGACGATCTCCCACCCGATCAACAGCGTGAGGAAGTCCGCCGCTACGACGAGGATCTCCATCGCGATCACGAACACGACGAAAAGCGAAAGCAATCGCGTGAGCGCGGGGTGGGAGCGCATCGAGCTGCCGGCGTACGCGACGACGGGAATCGCGATGACCGGAACCAGCACGAGCATCACGCGGGTCACTCCATCGACCGCGGCCACCGGCTGAAAGCGAGGGCCCCAGATGGCGGATACTCGCCCGAGTTCTCCTGCGCTGGCCCTGATCGCGAGGACGAGAATGCCAACGAGCACGACGACGGCTGTCGCCGTGCGCCAGAGTGCGGACGTCGCGGTCGACGGCTTCATTCGCGCAGTGCCTTCAGCTTCTCCGTGATGTCGGCCTTTCGCACGCGGTAAATGTTCGTGACCAGTGCGAAGCCGATGGCGGCCTCCACCGCCATGATCGTCATGATGACGACCACCAGCAACTGTCCCTTTGGAGTGGCCCCCGTCGTGCGCGCCCAGAACGTTCCGGCGGCCACGATGCTGCCCGCAAGCATGAGCTCGAGGCCCATCATGATCATCACGAATGATTGCTGGCTCAGCGCCCCATACACGCCAATGCCGAAGAGCGCGGCGGCGAGAAGCAGCAGCGTCTGTAGCGTCATGTCGCGCCCAGGCTCGTTGTTGACCGCTGCCCGTCGCCCGTCGGCATGGAATCCACGATGGTCGGCATCTCCACCGAGCCCTCCTCCGCGTTGCCGAAGCGACCGAACTTGCTCGCGACGGCGATGGCGCCGATCATCGTCGCCAGCAGGGTCACGCCGGCCAGCTCGAAGATGAGCATTGAGCTGCCGAGCAGTTCCGTCCCCAGCTGCGCCGTGACTCTGGGTGCGTCCGGTGGCGCCGCGGAGGGGAAGCGAGAGAGCATCGCGACCGCTCCCAGCCCAGCAAAGGCTGTGGCCCCGGCGACAATCGCGGTCCGATGCTGGTGCACCATCATCATCGGATTGAGCCCGGCCGGGTTCATCATGAACATCACCATGAACACCGCCATGATGGTCATCTCGCCAGCCATCATCAGGATCAGGACGAGTCCAAGGAATTCCGCGTCGAGCAGGATGAGCACCGCGCCGACGGCGACGAACACGAGCATGAGCCAGTAGGCGGCACGCACCATGGAATCGGTGCGGAACACGCGCCACGCGGCGACCACGGCGGCCAGACTCGCGACCACGAAGACCGCATGACCGATCGGCGTCAACGGGTGGTACCCATCAGCGTGAGGATCCCGGACGCGAAGACGTCGACCAATGCCAGTGGGATCAGCCAGATCCAGGCGATGGTGACGAATCGTTCGAGACGCACGCGAGCGAAGAGATGCCCGGCGGTGATCATCACGGCCAGCAGGCACGCGGTCTTGAGGGCGAGCCACAGAACGCCGGGAAGCACGGGTCCGAGCCAGCCGCCGAGAAACGCGGTGGCACCAAGCGCCGCCACCGCGAGGAGGATCGCATGACGGGCGACCTGCCACGACAGCCGTTGCGTCCCCGAGGCTTCGGCGGCGGTGCCACCGACGATATCGGCGCCATCCGCGCTGTTCATGGGCCCCCAGAACGCCAACCCAAGACCGGCCACAATGTACAGCGGCAGACCGAGGGGCTGGCGGACGATGTTCCACACGTGTCCCTGCGACTGAACGAGGTCGCCAAGGGCGAGCGACCGCGCCGGAAGTGCTGTCGCGATCAACACCAGTGCGAGCGGCATCTCGTAGGAGAGCGCCTGCGCAACGAACCGGTACCCGCCAATGAGCGGAAAGACGGAGTTCGCGGCCCAACCGTGCACGAAGACTGCGACCATCACCAGTGCCATGGCTGCGCCGACGAGGACGATTCCGGATGACGTATCGCGGCCCTGATCGGCGGACCCGAGCGGGACCACGAACAGCACCGAGGCAGCGAGTGCGCCGAGGAGCGCGGGTGCCATTGACCAGAGCGCCCTGTCCGGCCGCTCGGTCGATGAGTTTCGTTGAACGAAGGCATGCGCCGCAACGTGTAGCGGCGCGGCGAGCGCGCGCTGCCAGTCGCATCGTGCGCCCGCAACCACATCCGCGATCATGGCGTCGAGCACGGCGATGAAATAGACGCCGGCGATAACGGCAGTACCAGCGGACAGAGCGAGCACCAGGCCGAGAGTGACGGTCACGAGCGCAGCATCCGGCTCATGCTGTCATCGCTCCATCGCGCATACCGGGCATGCCAGGCATGTCTCCCATGTCTCCACCTGGGGCGACGACTGGCGGCGCTCGCAGTGGGTCGGTCTCGAACGCAGCATCGCGCATGTCGAGATCCAGGCTCATCACGATGGCCACCGCGTCACCCCATTCCACCCCCGCCAACAACTCGGGCAGCCGCGCCAGCAGCGTTGCCGTCGCCGACCGTCCCTCGCCGGGCATCATCGCGCCGCGCGGGCCTTCGATGGAAATGCCGCTTCCTCCAGTCGTGGCGTCGCCAGCCACGGACGCGAGGGCGAGACTCTGCTCGACCTCTGCCAGCCGCTGCCTCCAGCGGGATCGGGCATCTCCCACCCGTTCTGCCGGGCGCTGGACAAGAGGCACGAAGTTCAGCCGGGCATAGGCGGGGTCACCCGTTCGCGCGTCATCAGCGATCCCCGCCGCGCGGGCCAGTGGACCGAGGCCGCCACCGCGAAGAATCTCGTCGGGAATCCGGCCGATTCCGGCAGTGGCGGCGGCGAGTCCCCACGTGCGTTCGAGGAGCACGCGGAGCCTCACGACATGCGCGAGGGTACTCGGTGATTTACCGCGCCGCACCTCCGCGGCCAGGGCAAGTGCGCGTCGGCCGAGCGCGCCGAGTCCGTGAAGGTGGAGCAGCGCGCCAAGCCACCGAAGATGATGTTCAGCCCGGGCGCACTCGAGCTCCGCGATTCGTACAGGCTCCGTGAGGGCGCGGTGGAATGGCGTCGACCGCTTCGGCGGCGTCGCCCCAGAGAAGGCATTGCCGGGGACGATCGCCTCCTGGATGACATCCCCCTGCAGCTTCAGGTCGAGCACCAGCCCGGGCGGAAACGAAGGAAAGAAGGGTCCCACCCGAATCGCGAGCTGGTCGAGCTCCAACCCATCGCGGTCCGGCGCGCGTTCGGTCATGGGCCTGCCATATGGGACGCCACCCGTCATTCCGGCTCCGCCCTGTCCGTAGGGTCCGACACCGCGCCAGGGTGCAGCGTCCACGTCAGGGAGAAGTGGTGGCTCCGGGTCGCGATGCCCACGCAGCAGTGCGACGTGCATTGTCCGCAGTTCGAAAACGAGCCGCGCGATTGCGTCCTCCGTCACCCTCTCGTCCGCCGAAACAGCGAGCCGCTCGGCGTGCGGAAACAGCGCGGTATTGGTCGCGTCACCCAACGTCCACTGCAGCGTACTCCGAGGTTGGGCCAGCATGTCGTGAATCTGGCGGGCCGCCGCATGCATTGACGGTGGCAGGTCCCCGGCGACGAGGAGCAGATTGGCCGATCGCGGCGCGTCGACCAGGCGAATGTCACGATGCATCCGCAACTCGGTGACGCGTTGCGGGGCGTCCAGCCCCACAAGTGCGAAGACGCGTACCGGCGCCCCTTCCGCGAGCCGGGCGATGATGCGTCGCACCGCGACGGCGATCACCTCGGCGAACGCCAACGGGCGCGCCGGCTCGCGCACGATGCACTCATGCCCACTCGAAGGCGCGCTCTCGCCAGGCGTACGCGATGCCAAGGAGCAGGATCGCGATGAACATCAACATCTCGACGAGCGCCTTCATGCCTTCGTGCGCGAAGACGACCGCCCACGGGTACATGAACACCATCTCCATGTCGAACGCGAGGAAGAGGAGCGCCATCGCGTAATATCTCGCATGGAATCGGCTCCACGCATGCACCGGCAAGGGATATCCGCCGACGAAAGGCACCCGCTCGGAGGCAGAGGTGCCGGGGGTAGCGAGCCCGTCGTGCAGATATCGCACACCGTACCAGCCCACGACGCCGGCACAGAAGACGACGGCGACCCCTCCCAGCGCGCTCAGCACCGTTCGCCCCCAGCCTCAGTGGACAAGCACTCAGGATTTCGCCGCGTAGTCGGCAGGGTTCTCATCGAACTCGACCTTGCAGTCCTTGCTGCAGAAGTAATAGGTCGTGCCCTGATGCGTTGATTGGCCGACAGCGGTATTCGGGTCGATCATCATGCCACATACGGGATCCTTGACCTGCGCCATGACCAGCCTCCTGCGTGAGTGGGAGTATGGACTTCTCAAAGGGCTCGGCGTCGCCTGCAGAGGGTGTTGATGACTTGCCCGCCGCGTGGCGTGCTGCACTATCTGTGCGAGGCCTTGCCTACCACATATTCACAGCCGCTCCAGGGCGGGGACCGATGCACCGCGGGGCCATGCCGGTCCGCGGAACGCCGACGCTACATCTGCATCTTCTTCGACATCCTCATGTGCATCCCCATGAGACGCATCATCCTCGCATGATGTGCCGGCATCGCAGCGCCCATCTCCTTTCCGCTCAGCTCCGGCATCGTGGTGAGGTCCTGCCGAACGGAGTCGATCGTTGCTGTCCAGGCCGCGTCGCCACTCATGTTCATCTTGCGCATGTCCGCCGTCATGCTGGCCAGCAGATTCGCGACCATCTGCCGGTGCGCGGGCATCATGGCCTTCATCTGCGCAGGACTCACCTTCATCATCGCATCCATCTGCTTCTGCATGTCGCCCATCATGCCGGACATTCCGCCCATCCCCTTCATCCCGGCCATCCCACTGGAGTCTCCACCCATTCCTGCCATGCCGGCCATTGCTCCGGTGTCGCTCCCGGACATGCCCGTCATGCTTCCCATGCCGCTCATGCCGTTCATCGCGCCCTTACCGTTGGACGAGTCGGCGGTCGCGGCTGACGCGGAGGAATCGGCTGAGGGTCCACTCTTGGCACATGCTGCTACCGAGAGCAGCAGCACGCCAGCGACAAGCAGCGCCGGGCGTACGCCGCGCAGCGAACGTGTCCGCACGGCGGTTGTGGCGAGGTGTGCGTGATGGGACGGCATCATGGCTTCTCCTGAAGTGGGGAATGCGGCGCGGCGCCGGCGAGATACCGTCGGGCGGACCAAAGTACGAGCAGCGGAAGCGTCAGCCATTGTATGAGTGGCAGTATCCCGATGCCCACTATGACCAGCATCGTCGTAGGGTAGCTCCACCGATGGAGCACCTGCACATTCACGACCTCGAGTCCGATCGCGATCAGTACCCCGGGACCGACATAGACCAGCCAGGTAGTTGCAGCCGGGTGTTGCAGCCAGCGACGCGTGCCGATTGCAGACGCTGCGGCGTAGAAGGCAAGCGTGATGGCCACGTCGCCCAGGGTCGCGAGAAGGCAACCGGCGCGCGCTGCCTGCGCGGAACCGGCACCGGCCGGCGTTGCATAGGACGAGAGGGCAAACCACTCCCACGCGCCGTTGATGACGACACTGGTCGCCGCAAGCGCGAGCCACGGCTGGTACCAGCGACGAGTCCAGGGAGGAGCGTATACAGCGAGTGAGGGCATGGGTTCAGGTCGTTACGGTCACATAGTTCGCGCTCGGCATTGCATCGTGGTCCAACGCTGGCTTCGAGACCGCGCTGCGCTTCAGTAATCGCTCCTTCCACAGCGAATAGATCGAGGGAATGACCGCGAGCGTGAGCACGGTACTCGTGACCATGCCGCCGACCATCGGCGCCGCGATGCGTTTCAACACGTCCGCGCCCACTCCCTGGCTCCACAGTATGGGGATCAAGCCGCCCATGATCGCGACGACCGTCATCATCTTCGGCCGAACGCGGTCAACGGCGCCATGCTCGATCGCCCCATCGATGTCCTCGCGGCCGTGCATGGCGCCCGGCGCTGCGCGCGCGTTGTACGCCTGGTCGAGGTAGATGAGCATGATGACTCCGGTCTCCGCCGCCACGCCCGCCAGCGCAATGAAGCCGATCGCCACCGCCACGCTCATGTTGTAGCCGAGCAGCCACATGAGCCAGACGCCCCCTACCAGGGCGAACGGGAGTGACAGCATGACGATTGCACTCTCCGTCACGCTGCGGAAGTTGAAGTAGAGCAGGCCAAAGATGATCACGAGCGTAATCGGCACCACAAACTTGAGACGCGCCTTGGCGCGCTCCAGCGACTCGTACTGGCCGGACCATTCGAGGCGATAGCCAGGGGGGAGCGTGACCTTGTTGGCCAACACCTGCTTGGCCTCGCGCACGTAGCTACCGATGTCGCGACCCTGCACATCCACGTACACGATGTTGTTCAGGTAGGCGTTCTCCGACTTGATCAGCGTCGCGCCCTTGGTCACCCTGATCTGCGCCACCTGGTTGAGCGCGACCTGCGCCCCGCTGGGGGTCGCGATCAGTATCGCGCCCAGCTTCGCCGGATCGTCGCGAAGTTCGCGTGGATAGCGGACGAGCACGTTGTAGCGCTCTCGCCCCTCGATGACCTGTCCAGCATCCATGCCGCCCACCGCAGTCGCCATGGCCATTTGTACGTCATCGCTCGTCATGCCATAGCGCGCGGCGGCAGGCCGATCGATCGCGACATCCAGATACCGGCCCCCAACCGCGCGTTCGGCGAACACGGTATTCGTCCCCGGTACCGTGGGCAGCGCGCCCTCGATTTGCCTCCCGATCTGATCGAGCACAGCGAGATCGGGCCCGAACACCTTGATCCCCACCGGGGTCTTGATGCCCGTGGCCAGCATGTCGAGTCGATTCTTGATGGGCATGGACCACATGTTGCCCACGCCGGGCGTCTTGACCGTGTTGTTCGCCTCCGTGACGATGGAGTCGTAGCTGACACCGGGACGCCAGTCCTTCTTGTCCTTGAGGATCGCAATCGTCTCGATCATCGACATCGGCGCCATGTCGGTGGCACTCTCGGCGCGGCCGATCTTCCCCATTACCGTTTCCACCTCGGGGATTCGTGCCAGCGCCGCGTCGCGCTGCTGCACGATCTGCTTGGCCTGCGCGCCGCCGACGCCGGGAAAGAGCGAGGGCATGTCCATGAACGATCCCTCGTTGAGCGGCGGCATGAACTCACTACCGATGCGTGACCAGGGATACGACGTCACCGCGAGCAAGACTCCCGCCGCCACGATCGTCGGCCAGCGATGCCGCAGCACGAGCTGAATCACCGGACGGTACGCCCGAATCAGGACGCGGTTCACCGGGTTCGCCGATTCCGGCTTCACTCCTTTCCGCACGAAGAGCCCCATCGCCACCGGCACGAGCGTGATGGACAACAGCGCTGCTGACGCCATCGACAGCGTCTTCGTCCATGCCAACGGCTTGAAGAGGCGACCCTCCTGGTCCTGAAGCGCGAAGACGGGGAGGAAACTCGCCGTGATGATGAGCAGCGAGATGAAGAGGGATGGCCCAACCTCCTGGGCCGATTCGATCACCAGCGTCCAGTGATCCTTCGGCCTTCCTTCCGCGTCGTTCCGCTCCATGTGCTTGTGGAGGTTCTCGACCATGACGATCGCCGCGTCGATCATGGCGCCGATCGCGATCGCGATGCCGCCGAGGCTCATGATGTTGGCGTTCAACCCGATCATCCGCATCGCGAGGAGCGCCATGAGGATGCCGATCGGCAGCGTGATGATCGCGACGAGCGCACTCTGGGCATGCAGGAGAAAGATGACCGTGACGATGGCGACGATGATCGACTCTTCGAGCAGCTTGCTCTTGAGGGTCTCGATTGCGCGCTCGATCAGCCCTGACCGGTCGTACCCGTAGACGAACCGGACACCCTTGGGGAGCGCGCCCTCGACCTCGGTCATCTTCCTCTTGACCGCGTCGATCACGGCGAGAGGATTTGCGCCGTATCGCATCACCACCCATCCGGTGACCACCTCGCCTTTCCCGTTCAAGTCGGCAATGCCGCGTCGCAAGCCGGGACCGATGTCTACCGTGCCAATGTCGCCGACGATGATGGGTGTGCCCCCCGGACCTTTGCCCACCGATACGTTACGGATGTCCTCCAGCGTGCTGAAGCGGCCCCGCCCACGCACGACGTACTCCGACCCGCTCATCTCGATCACGCGCCCGCCGACGTCCGCATTGGAGGCCCGCACCGCGTCCGTCACCTTCTGGAGCGGCAGATTGAAGGCAAGCAGCTTGGTCGGATCGACGGACACCTGGTATTCCTTCTGGTATCCCCCGAATGACGCAATTTCGGCAACTCCCGGTACGGCCGTCAGGGCGGGCCGGACCGTGAAATCCTGGAGCGCCCGCAGATCGGAGAGATTCAACTTCCCGCTGGTGTCAGCCAGCACATATTGCATCACCCAGCCCACGCCCGTCGCGTCCGGCCCAAGCATCGGGCTCGTCCCTTTCGGCAGCTTGGACGAGACCCCGTTGAGGTATTCGAGCACGCGCGATCGCGCCCAGTAGAGATCCGTCCCATCCTCGAAGACGACGTACACCGCCGAGATGCCGAACTGGCTCATGCCGCGGACGAACTTGATCTTCGGGACCTTGAGCAGCTCGGTCTCGAGGGGATACGTGATCTGATCCTCGACAATCTGCGGTCCCTGTCCCGGCCACTCGGTCATGATGATGACCTGCGCGTCGGACAGATCCGGGATTGCGTCGACCGATGTGGTGAGCATGGCCCAGATGCCGGCGAGCACGAATACCAGCGTGCCGATCCCCACGGCGAGCTTGTGCGTGACCGACCATGCGATGATGCGCTTGAGCATGGTGGTCTATTTCCGCGTCGAGGGAGAGCCCGGGCCCTTCATGTCCATTCCCTTCATGTCCATTCCCTTCATGTCCGAGCTGGTGCCCGCCCCAGCCGGCGGCGACGTGGACGCGTCCCCCCTCATGCCGGCCATTCCCGCCATGCCACCACCCATACCGGCCATTCCCTTCATCACCTCCGCCAGGTTTGATTCCGAATCGAGGAGGAACTGAGCGGAGGTGACCACACGCTGCCCGGCTTCGAGGCCTGAGAGTATCTCGACATACTCACCCACCGTCGCACCAACCTCGACGTCGACCGGCTTCAAGGCCCCGTGGCCCATGTCGACGAAGGCGATCGCGCGCTCCCCCGTCTGGATGATCGCCGTGCGCGGCGCAGTGAGCGCCTTCCGCGTCGGTGACGAGAGGCTAACAGTCGCGAACATGCCCGGCTTCAGGCTGCCATCCGGGTTGGCCACCTCCAGGCGCGCGCGGATGGAGCGGGATTGCTCGGCGACACTCGGGTAGACGAATGCAATTCGTCCCTTGAACGGACGGCCAGGGAACGCGCCGAATTCGAGGTTCGCGGTGGAACCAACATGCACCTGCGCGGCATCGGCCTCCCTCACCTGCACCTCGACCCAGACAGCAGACAAGTCGGCAACGGCATACAGCATGGCGCCCGCCTGGACCGCCTCACCCACCGTCACCTTCTTTTGCGTGATGACACCAGTGACAGGTGAATACAAGGTGACCGTTCGGCGGGACTTTCCAGAACGGAGCACGTCGTCAATCTGGGCGTCGGACACATCCCAGAGCCTGAGGCGACGTCGCGCCGCCGCGACGAGGCTTCCACTCGAGGACGGCACGCCCGGCACGGAGCTCTGTCCCACGGATCGATCGAGTCCCCGAGCGAGAAGCAACTCCTCCTCTGCTGCCAGCAGTTCGGGCGAATAGACTTCAGCGAGTGGTTCGCCCCGCCGGACAGGCTGCCCGGTGGTGTTGACGTAGAGTCTCTCGACAAACCCGCTGATCTTCGGAGTGACTGACGCCGTTCGCGATTCGTCCGTCATCACCGTTCCAACCGTGCGTACGTCCGACGTCAGCGTGCGCTGATCGACGGTCCCATACGTGATGCCGAACTCTCTGACCTGGCTCGCCGTCAGATGCACGAGTCCGTCGGTACTCATGCCGGCCATGCCTTCCATTCCGCCCGCCGCGGCCGTAGCGCCAGTCGCGGGCGCCGTGACACCGCTCCGGCGACTGACCACGATGCCGATTGCCAGAAGCACGACGATCGCGATGCCGAGGAGAAGGCGGTGTCGGCGAACGAAGATCAGTACGGCATCCCGGGCGTACCCGCGTGGTCCGCGCGTCACGCTGTGACCGTCCTTGTCTACGCCGGTGATCATGGCAACACCTGGGTGCCCGTGACCTGCTCCAGCTCTGCCAACTCCTTTGCGAAGTCGCTCAGGGCGCGGTAATACGCTGTCTCATAGGTAAACACGGTATTCTGAAGGTCGAGCACCGAGAGCAGCGATGCGCGGCCCGATTGCAAGGAGGCGAGCGCGGAAGTAACCCCAGCGCGACTCTGCGGGAGAATGGCACCTACGTAAAGCGCGAGCTGCGTCCGATTGCGTTCAAGATCACTAAGCAGCGTTGCGACGCGACCTCGCACCATGTTGATGTCGGCCGCATGCTCCGCTTCCAGCGCGGAGAGTTCGGCGACGTTCTCGGCGACCGCTTGATCCTGCTTCGACGACTTCTGCAGGCGCAGCGGGAACGAGACCTGCGCCGTGAAGAGATCGGGATAGGCGAGGCGATGATTGTACTGCAGGTTGACGTCGAAGTCCGGCTGGTAGTCCGTGCGCGCGAGTTCCACGCTAGCGGCTTGCGCGGCAATCCGCGCTTCGTGTTCCCGCAGCATGGGGCTGTTGCGAATCGCTTCCTGCTGCAGCATGGCGAGCGGCGGAAATGGAGAGCGCGCGACGCGGGATCCCAGCGACGTCGTCATGTAATGCACCGCGCTCGCATCGGCAGCGATCGCGGCGTCGGCGATGCGGGGAGGGATGCCGGCCCGCTCCACGGGGGCATCGCTGGCGCGATCGCGCACCGCGTTCAGCTCCGCAAGAGCGGCGCGCCTCGCTTCCACCAGCGTGCTGGCCCTCTCGGCCAGCTTCGCCGTCTCGATGCGCGCTTTCAGCACGTCGTGTTGGCCGCCCGTTCCCGTGCCGTAGAGCGCCGTGGTCACACGGACGATCTCGCCGAGCACCGTCTGATTGCGTTCCGCGATGGCGAGCGCCTGATCGGCGAATGCGAGCTCGTAATAAGCGTCCTTGACCGCTCGCACGACCTGAAGCCTCGCCTGGTCCCCCGCCGTGACCGCCGCGTCTGCATCCAGCTCGGCAACTCTCGTCCGCAACCGCAGCTTGCCGGGATACGGAATCGTCTGGGTGATCCCCGCCATGAGCATCGTGAAGTTGTCGTCCGTGAGGCTCGGCTTTCGAACGGGAATCTGGATGAGTCCCGCCATCAGCACGGGATCGCTGCGTGTGCCGGCGGGACGGATCCTGGCGCGCGAGGCGGTGATCCGGTCGCTCGTCGCACGCACCTGCGGGCTGCGTTCGAGCGCCTCTGCGATCAATTCATCGAGGACAGGATCTCCGGAGGCGACGAACGACGTTGCGGATTCTGCGCGACCGAACGAGGCATCGCGGTGCGAAGCGGAGGTCGCTTCGGACACGGTGTCCCGCACGACCTGGGCGCCAGCCGGTCGAGCCATGGCGATCGTTGCCAGCGCCAACCCAACCGTGCAGAGTCGTGGGTACGGCGGAGCCGTGATCCCCCGCCGCGTATCGGCGGCGCGCGAAAACAATGGTACTGATGACATGGATCCCCAGCGGAAGCTCGTTCGAGGCGTGGTGGCCGGACAGCGACCGCAAGTGCCACGCTCCGTCCGCGAGCACGGGAAGCAGAAGTCCCGTACGCGCGACAGCATCACCTCGCCGAACGCGGCGAGGCGAGTGAACGGAGCTATGCTCGAGGAGGGGGAATCTCCGGCGCCGAGCCGGACGAAGCGGGTACGTGCACCACGTGAGATCGGACGTCGACGCGGGCCGCCACGGCGGCCGCAAGCATCAGCGGAGCGGGAGCGCCGAGTGCGGTGACGCACGGCATCGTCGCGGTGCACGTGCCGGACGCCGGGCCCGAGCAGGGGGTCCGATCGGAGCTCGATCCGCGACTGGACTCGCTGACGGCGGCGCCGCGCTTGGCGTCGGCATTGCCCATCGCCATCTCGGGCATGGAGCGGTCAGCGC
>JALYXJ010000299.1 GCA_030947165.1 Gemmatimonadota bacterium | reverse complement strand
CGGTTGAGCCGCCCGTCGTCGAGCACCGTGTTGAGCACCCGAGTCTGGGCGCCGTTGATGCGCTCGATCATCCCTCCCGCCTCGATCCGGTTGGCGAGGTCCGGACGGATGAGATACGTCGGCGTCCGGAAGACGTTCTCGTTGAGGAAGCGCACCGCCTCCTGCTGCCGGACCTTGGGGAGCGCCACGTACACGGGGCCGCTCTGACCGCCCGACTTGTACTGCACCGTCCCGCCGCCCACGATCGTTGCTACGTGGTTCGCTTCCGTCGCCCACTGCCCAACCGTGCGGTTGTAGATCTCGGCCAGATCGGAGTTGTCCTCGCCGGCCTTGGTGGCGGCGCCGGGGATGTAGCCGATCACCCGCTGGATGTTCTTGAACCCGAGCGCGGTGGACTTTACCGGATCGGCGTCGCCGACGGCTTCGCTGAGCGTGCCGTACCCGCCGAACTCGTTGTTGGCCGAGAAGCGGTACCAGGGGATGGTGTCCTGCATGCGCGCCCACGACTCGAGGGTGGGACGCTCCTGTTCCGGGGTCCTGGCACCAGGAATCGGACGGTAGCCCCATGAGATGGCGAACTTGTCGTACGGGCCCACGCGCGGCACGATGTCCGCGAGCGGGATGTTGTCCTCGGGCTGCGCCACGTAATTGAAGCGCGAGTAGTCCATGATGCTGGGGCTGTGCCCCATCCGGTGCACCCAGCTCGCGCTGCGCACGCTGTCGGAGGGATAGGTGGAGCTGCCGATCTGGTCGTGCTGGAGACCGATCGTGTGGCCGATCTCGTGCGCCACCACGAACTCCAGCAGGCGGCCCATCAGCGAGTCGGGCATCGGCCAGCTGCGCGCCCGCGGATCGAGCTGCGCGGCCTGGGTGAAGTACCAGTCGCGCTGGAGGTTGAGCACGTTCTGGAACATCCGCACGGAGCCGTTGAGAATCTCGCCGGTCCGCGGGTCGTGCACGTGCGGGCCCACGGCGTTCTCGGTGGTGCTGGGCAGCCAGCGAATCACGGTGTGCCGGATGTCCTCGGGCGACCAGTCGGCATCGTTGGCCGGCACGTCGCCCACCACGATGCCGTTCCGGAACCCGGCCGCCTCGAACGCGGGCTGCCAGTCCAGGATGGCGCGCCGGATCCACGGCTTCCACTGCTCGGGCGTGTTGGGATCCACGTAGTACGTAATCGGCTTCTTCGGGGTGCACAGGCCGCCCGCATCCGGTGCGTCCGCGCACTCCAGCCGGTACTTCGTGATGAACCGGCGCTGCGCGGCTCGCGCCTCGGCGCCGAAGTCCACCATGCGCATGCTGAAGAAGCCCACGCGCTCGTCGAACCGGCGCGGCATCATGGGCTGGTCCGGGAGCCGCACGAGGCTCCAGTGTGCCAGCACGCTCGTGGCGGCGCGGGGCTGCCCGCCGATCGCTGGCGTGGGTATCGGCGTGGCCGGAGCGCCGGCCACGCCGGTCTGGGTCGCCTCGACCTCCACGTTGTCCGGAAAGGCGATCGCCCGCTCGACGTACGAGCGGGAGGGATCGATCATCCCGCGAATGGCCGCCAGCTCGGGAATGCTCGTCGTGAACAGGCGCGTCACGTCGATCACCGCCGCGCTATCCGGGCCGTACGTCTCCACGTTGAACAGCGCGACGATCGGCGAGTAGTTGGCCGCCTGCACGGCCCGATACACGGCGAGGCCGGTGTCCGCGGTGATGGCGAACGACGGCGAACGCAGGATCACCCGGTTGCCGTTGCGCTCCCAGCGCAGGGTGCGCTCGGCGAACTGGTCGCCGCCGTACTCGCCGAATCCCCCGCCCGGCAGATTCGGGTCGGCGGCCGCGGCGCGCGCATATCGACCCACAATCAGCATGTCCCTGTTCAGCTCCTTCGTCGGGATCTCGAAGTACAGCCGGTCGCCCACGCGGTGCGCCGCGAACAGCCCGCGACGCGTCCTGGCGTCGGCGGTGATGACGCGGTTGTAGGGACGCGGATTCGCGGCCCCGATGGCCCCGGGGAGGCCGCCGGCTCGGCCGGTCGTGTCGCCGTTGACCGGCGTGGCGGTGACGCCGGGCGCGGTGCGCGGTCCCGGCGCCGGCTCGGGGGTGTGCCCAGTGCAGCCGGCGATTGCGCCGAGGGTCGCGAGCGCGAGGAGACGGATCTTCATGGTGTGGATGGGGGGTGCGACAGGTGAGGTACGACGTAAAGGGCTATGTGAGATGACGCACTCGGGAGCAAGAACGCTGGGTCGGATTGAAAAGTGAACGGCATCAGTCGAGTCTGGAGTCCAGTATGGGCTGGACCGTCCGCCGGGTCGAGATCACGTAACCCCAGTTCTCTGTGATCAGGCGCGAGTCGCCCGGTCGTGGGTCGAGTTGCAACTCGACTCAGGACCGTCCGACCCATGACCGGGAACAGATGACTGGGTTTTGCCACCGCAACGTCCGCGCTCCCTGTTTGCCGTTGTTAACAACCTAACTTGGCCTGGTACGTTAGCTCGTTCGCCCCATCGTCCTGTACGATGCGATTCACCCATTCCACCCCCTGGGCCACGGAGTGGTCCATGTTGCCCACCTCGTAGCGCCACGCGCCGAACCGGCCGCGAGAGTAGACGTCGCGCGACTCGAGCCACGGGTGGAGCACTCGCAGCGCCGCGTCGCGCTCGAGCGACGGCGTGGGATAGGTGTAATCCCGCTCGATCAGGTACGCGTCCACGATGTCGGCCCGGTCGCTCTCGCGCAGGAGCCGCGTGTTCACCATCCCCTGAATGGTCTCCTCGACGATCCGCTCCCGGTCCACCGGCTTGAATTCGGAGTACGACACCTCGGCAAGCAGCGAATACTGGCGGGAGGCGTCGGGCACCACTTCGGGCGAGTAGTTCGACAGGTACGTGACGCGATAGAAGGGCGCGTTGTCCTCGGGGAAATACATCCAGCACTTCTTCGACGGCGCCGGCTGCTGCACGCCGATGCCCACGATGTAGCTCCCGGAATGCCGGAGCCGCTGCGCCTGGCAGCGGACCTGCTCGGGGACGTCGCCGGCGATGGCCCGGACCAGCCGGTCGAGCGGGATGGTGCTGAGCAGGTAGTCGTACGGCTCGCGCGTGCCGTCGGCGAGGAGGACTTCCTTCCGCGCCACGTCAACGCCGGAGACGCTGGCGCCGAGGCGCAGGTTGTCGCGCACGTAGGGCCGCATGCGCTCGAACAGCCCGCCGGTGCCGCCGTGGCGTGGATACTTGAAGGTGGAATTCGGTCCCCAGCCGGCGTCGTCGCGATCGAGCACCACGTTGCCGAGCACCCGGGCCGTGTCCACGACACTCACCCGCTCGCCGATCCACTCCTTGTTCATCATCGCCGGCGGGTGCGCCCACACCTTGAAGTTGTACGGCATCATGAAGTGCTTCGCGATGCCGGTGCCGAACACGCCGTAGATCAGCTCCTCGAAGTTGGCATAGCGCGCGAGATCGAGCGGCTGCTTCTGCGCTTCGATGAGACCCAGCAGGCACTCGTAGACGATCTCTTTCGGGAGGAACTTGATGTTGTTCTGGAAGGGATATGGCAGGAACCGGTCGCACATCCACACCCAGCTCTCGCGCAGCAGGAGCTGATACTCCTCGCCGAGCAGGGTATCGAACAGCTTGTCGAAATATTCATAATGCGAGAACAGGACGTGGCCGCCGATGTCGTAGGTGAAGCCGTTCGGACTCGTCTCGCTCGACGCCAGGCCGCCAACCTTGTCGCGCGACTCGAGCATGAGAAAGTTGGTGTAGCCCAGCTCGCGCAGCCGGTAGCCGGCGGCGAGCCCCGTTGGGCCGGCGCCGATGATGACGATGCGGGGACTGGGGGTGTCGCCGCGCTCAGCGCGGGCCGAAGTACGTATCTGCTCCATGACTTCCGATCGAGAGTGCGGTGGACAGGGGGGCGGTCTCGCGGTCGCTGGTCTCCCAGGCCCGGCTGCGCACGTAGCGCGCGAGCGCATGCTCGAGCGGGGGAATGAGCGTGGCGCGCTCGCTGGCGAGCGCCGCCTGCGCAGGTCGGCGCGCGGCGAGCTCGAGCTCAACGTGCGGCCGTGCGTGCACGAGCGACGCGTCGAGGCCGGCCGCGCGCGCCGCCATGCGGGCGAAATCGGCCCAGGTGACAGACGCCGGGTTGGATAGATGCCAGATGCCATGCTCGCCGTCGATCAGCAGATCGAGCGTCGCCTGCACGAGATCGGGCAGATAGGTGGGCGAGACGACCAGATCCGACGCCGCGGCGAACGGCACGCCGTCGGCGATGGAGCGCAGCGCGAGCGTGACGAAGTTCCAGTCGTCCCACGGGCCGAAGAAGGCGGCCGTTCGCACCACGAGCGCCTGCGGAAGGATCCCCAACACGCGACACTCGGCCTCGGCCTTGCTGGCGCCGTATTCGCCGAGCGGCGCCGGGATGTCCCGTTCCACATAGGGAGCCGACTTGCGTCCATCGAACACAAGGTCCGACGAGAAGGTCGTGAGCGGGATCCCGCGCTCGGCGCATGCGGCAGCGAGAGTGACCGCAACATCCACGTTGCCGCGCCGGCAGGCGTCGCGATCGCGCTCGGCCTCGTCGACGCGCACGTAGCCGGCGGCGTTCACGACCGCCCACGCGTTCGCGTCGCGCAGCAGGCGTGCGACATCGTCGGGCGCGGCGATGTCGAGCTCCCTGCGTGTCGCCGCATGCACCACGAGGCCGCGCTCGGCGCACAGCCGCACGAGCGCGCGGCCGAGCGTGCCGGCCGCGCCGGTGATGAGAATGGGACGCGGGGCGCGGTGCCTGGGCGCCGGAGTTGGGTGCGCCTGCGTGGCGGGGGCGCGGTAGTGGATCCGATCGGGCTCGTGCCACCAGCCGGGCGCATCGAGCACCGGGTGGTCGAAGCTGCCGCGCTCGACCAGCGCGCGCGTCATGTCGGCCAGCGCAGTGGCGCGCGGCGTGGGTGAGCGGACGTCGAACAGGCCCGGCTCGTACTAGCCGTCGAGTCGCGTGACGAGCGAGCTCCAGTCGCGGGTGCCGAACGCGGCCCACGCGGTGACCGCCCGGACGTCGGCGCCGAGGACACGGGCGTCACCGGCCGCCTGCCACACGTCGCGGAGCCAGCGGAGCTGCTGCTCGCGCGAGCAGCCCATGTGCGCCTCGGTGACCGCGATCGGCAGTCCGTACCGCTCCCATGCCTGGAGCAGCAGCGCACGCGGGCCCGCCACGCCGTCGGGGAGCACGCGGACCGCCTCGACATCGGCATAGCGATGGGTATGGTTGCCGCCGTGGGTGTGGGGGGGATAGTGGTCGAGATGCTCATCGAGCCACCGCTCGCTCGTGACGTAGTGGTTGATGCCGATGAGGTCCGGCGTGCATCCGTCGCCGACGGCGCGCGCGATCTCCTCTTCGCCGATGCCGAGGAAGCGCGCATGGTCGTGCATGCGGTGCCCGCGCACCACGCGGCCGGTCAGCAGGTCGAAGGTGAGCCATCGCCGCTCGTTCTCGAACTCCGCCTGATAGGCGAGCGTCGGAGTCGCGTGGGTGTGCCCGAGATCTTCGGTCTGGACGAGCTGCGCCTCCGGGGTGACGGCGCGAATCGCGTCCATCGCCAGGCGAATCGCCCGGATCTGGTTGAGCGTGGCGCGCCAGCAGAGCACGTCGCTCCGCTCGTGCGGGAACCAGTGCCCGTACAGGGCGCTGAACCGCGCCGTGGTGAGCGGCTCGTTCACCGGGGTGAAGCGCGTCACCCACGGATATCTATTGGCTACCGAGCTGGCGAACGTGGCCAGTCCCTCGGCGAAAGCGTCGTCGAGCAGGTGTGTGCTCAAGGGGCCGCTGCCGTGATGTACGAGCCCGATGATGGGATCGATGCCGGAGGCGCCCATGCGCGCGAGACGCACGTCCAGGTCACGCCAGGCTGCATGATCGGGGGCGCAGCCGGCGAACCGCTCCCAGAGAATCGGGTAGCGGACGGTGCGGACGCCGAGCGCGGCGAGGCGGTCGATGTCGTCCGGCCGTTCGTAGTGGCCGGTCAGGGCGAGCTGGTCGTGCTGTGCGTTGCCGACGCGATTGAGCGTGCACTCCAGCCCGGCCCAGAGCTCGAGCTCCGGGCGCTGGTGGGCCTGGCTCATTCCCTTCTCCGCTAGACGCCGCTCATGTGCCGGTCGCCTCGCTCAGTGCCAGCGCTTGGGTTCGTGCGGGATGGCGCTTGGCTCGAGTGCTTGCGGCCGCAAGTGCGTTGTCGTCCTGAGCGGAGCGAATGACCTGCACCTGGCTCTGGACGTGCGGGTCCTTCACTTCGTTCAGGACGACAGTGCGCGCCGCGATCGCGGCCCGCATGATCTTCGCCATGTCGGCCACGATGCATTCCCACGAGCTGCCGCGCGCCTGCTCGAGGCCGCGCTCGATCAACGCCTCGTCGGGAGCCTCCAGGGCACTCCGAACGTGGGACACGAACTCGGCGTGCGAGTGCGCCACCGCCACCACGGGCCTGAAGTGGTGCACCACGTCCGAGATCGCGGTGGAGACGATCGGCTTGCCCGCCGCCATGTACTCCAGCGTCTTCGTGGGATTGATGTATTCAGTCGCCTCATTCAACGCGAACGGCATGAGGCAGACGTCGAAGCCCTTCACGTGCGCGGGCAGCGCGGCGTAGTCGCGCTGGCCGAGCCAGTGGATGTTGGGGGCCTGCGGCAGCTCGCGCGGATCCACCTTCACCACCGGGCCCACCATCACGAGCGCGGTGTCGGGCAGCGACTCGGCGAGGGTGCGCAGCAGGTCGTAGTCGATGCGCTCGTCGATCACGCCGTAGTAGCCCATGACGGGGCGGCCCAGGCGCGCGATCTCGGTCGGGACCTCGACCGAGTCGCACATCGATGAGCCGAAATGGGCGACGTCGACGCCGCAGCCGAAGAAGTGGACGTTGCCATGGTGCTGCGCCTTGGACTCCCAGAGCCGGTAGCCACCGGTGAACACGACGTCGGCCTTCGACATCAGATACGACTCGCGATCGGTCAGCTCGGTGGGGGCGAAGCGGAACTTGGAGAGCTCGTCCATGCAGTCGTAGACGACGGCGCGCTCCCCGAATGCGGCGATCATCGCCGGAGCGGGCATTGGCGTGTAGAACCACTGGACCGGCCGGCGGAACAGCTTGCCCAGCACGCCGTCGTCCAGTTGGCGGTGCAACAGCTCGCGGATGACGACGATGGAGTCGTCGTAGTGCCCGCGGAGCGAGCCGGGCAGCACCGGCACCACGCGGTGCACATGTGGCTGCGGCACCGAGAGATCGAGCCGCGCGGCGGCGAGGCCGTCGGCGCCGTCGTCGAGCCCGTAGTCATCGAGATAGACGGGCTCCTCGACGAACAGCACGCGGTTGGTGCGGCCCAGCCGCGACAACAGCTGCTGGGGCCGCTGCCAGACGAAGTCCCAGCGAAGGTGGCTATGGACGATGACGGGCGCGTCCAGATGCTCCGCGGCGGAATGGGCGTGCGCGGTGGGAAATGGCATGGTCTGTTGTCTCAGGGGTGCCGCTCAGCGTCATCGCGAGCGGCACGTCCTCACCGGGCAAACAGCATGCCTTCTGCGCTGCCTAAGCGAGCGCCGCCTCACGAACGGTTTCGTGGCGTGCGTCGCCGTCGAGGATGTCGCGCCACTTCCGCACGATCTCCTGATAGCGGCGGCCCACTGGCCGGATGCGCCGCTCCAGATCATAGAGCCCCACCGCGTGCAGGTCGTTCCGCTCCACCCGGAGCGCATGCTGCCAGTCGATCTGATCGGTGAGCGAGAACCAGGTGAAGCCAGTGATCGGGATGCCCGACGCCCGCATCGCGACGATGTCGGACCACTGATGATCGAGCCAGTCGACCGCGAGGTGGCTGACGCGATTGGTCTCGCAGTGGAAGATCGGCACCCGGTAGCGCTGGTAATACTGGGTGGCGAGCCGGCGGAAACCCATCGGCTTACCCGTCGAACTCTGTCGCCCTGTGGAAGCGATCCGGTGTTCGCAGGAGGGATAGTAGTCCACGCCGAGCCAGCGCTGCCCGACGGCGCGGCGCTCGCGGAAGAAGCTCAGATCGTTGGACGTGACGCCGTGCTCGTTGAGCAGGCGCGCCATGCCCGGCGCGAGCGCATGGCCCATCGTGAGGTCCACGGAGAGGAACTTCATCGCGTTCCAGCGGTCGGCCTCTGGCTGGGCGGCACCACCGGCGGCGTGGAAATGCTCGATCGACTCGCCCTGCACGATGATCGCGTCCGGCCGCTCGGTGAGGATGGCCTCGACGGCGAGCTCGTGCGCCATGCAGAGGTTGCGCATGGCGCGGACGAAGGCGCCCTCGCTGGCCTCGCATTCGTTCCACCAGCCGCGCAGCGCCGAGAAGCTCGCGCAGACGAAGATCTCGTTCACCGGCGTGAAGTGCTGCACCCACGGATAGCGCCGCGCGAAGGCACCGGCGTAGCGCGCAAAGAGCACGGGGAACGCCGGGTCCTGGAATCCGCCGAGCCACGACGGGACGCCGAAGTGGCACAGGTCGGCGATGACCGTGATGCCGAGGTCGCGCAGGCGATGCATCTGCGGGTCGGCGTGCTCCCAGTCGTAGCGCTCGGGGGCGGCGTGCACGCGATAGTAGGGCGGGCCGAACCGCAGCGCGTTCAGGCCGCACTCGCGCACGAGGCCGAAGTCCTCCTCCCAGCGTGCGTAGTGGCCACACTTCTCCATCTGATCGATCCGGATGCCGCCGGCGATCGTGGGATAACTGTTCTCGACGCCCGTGGCGAAGAGGAATGGGCTGGATGACATCGCAGGGAAGTCGGGTCTCACTGGCGGGCGGCAGGTGGGAGGCCGCGCGGCGTAGGTGCTGGTAGACGAATTCACCCTGCCATGCGGCACAGGTGGTGTGGCGATCGAGCGGCACAGCCGTGCCGCTGCGGGATCTACCCCATCGTGGCGGGGGCGATCCAGTGGGCGATGGGGCAATCAGAGGGCGACGTCGCCCCCTGGATCGCGCTTCTTCGATGCCGCCATGGTGGCGGCACTCTGCGCCTTCGACTTGGCCAGCGCGACCGCGGTGGCGGCCTCGTCGATCTCGATGGTGAGCTCGGTTTTGCCCTTTGCCGGGTTTGAAGTGACTCGGAGAATCTGACCCTCCCGAGCGCCGCTTGGGAGGAGGTAGCGCGGGATGCGGATGATGCGTTCGCCGTCCTCCTCGATGCGGGCGATGCCTTCCTCTATCGAGTCGATGGTCCAGAGGTGTTGGGTGGGATCGGTCATCGGTGGAAAGGGGTGGATGGTGGAGGCGAAGGCGTCAGGTCAAAAGAGTGCAGTTGCCAGAGCCGTTCCGCAAATCGAGGCCTGACACTCCGCACGTAGCCTGCAAATCCTGGCGGACCCACACGACAGCGGGCCCTGCAGTACCGCTCTACGAAAAGCCGCGCTGGTGTGCCGCCTGCAACAACGGACGCGCTCGCGCTCGCCTCCGAACTACAACGTCAATCGACCCATGACCCGCTCCCTCTGGTACGACACCGCGCCCGTCACCCGGCACGTCAAGCTCACGGAGCACGTCACGACTGACGTGTGCGTGGTGGGCGCGGGAATCGCCGGCCTGAGTGTGGCGTACGGGCTCGCGCGCGCGGGAAAGCGCGTGGTGGTGGTCGACATGGATCAGGTCGGCAGCGGAGAGTCCGGGCGGACGACAGCCCATCTCGCCAACGCGCTCGACGACCGCTATGTGACGCTCGAGAAGGCGAGGGGTGAGACG
>JALYXJ010000292.1 GCA_030947165.1 Gemmatimonadota bacterium | reverse complement strand
CTTCCGATCGGCACGCTCACGAGACCGACGCGCACCCCGCCGCGGGTAGAACGGGCGCGATAGCGGAGCACCTCGCCGCGCGTACGTGCCTCGTCCACGCGCCGCGCCCACTCGGCGTCGCATTCGTCGAGCAGCTCGGTGAACCGCTCGGCGGGCACGTCGCGCAGCGATTCCGGAACCAGCGACTCGAGGCTCACGTCGGCCATCTCGCCGCTGTACCCGAGCATGCGGCCGAGGATGAGACCCTTGCGCGCGACGTCGAGTCCGCAGAGATCGTCGCGCGGATCGGGCTCGGTGTAGCCGAGCGCCATGGCCTGCCGAACGGCATCGGAGAATGTGCGTCCACGCCCCATCTCGCTGAAGAGATAGCCCATCGTGCCGGAGGGCGAGCTATCCACGCTGTCCACCCGATCGCCGGATGCGCGAAGCTGCTGCAGCGTGTCGATGATCGGAAGCCCCGCGCCGACGGTGGCCTCGTGCAGCACGCGACGCCCGCGCGCGCGCGCTTCCCTGAGCAGCTCACGAGCCGTGGCCAGGTCCGAGGCGAGCGGCACCTTGTTCGCCATTACCACGTCCATGCCGTGCACGATGCCGCTGAGCAACGCCGCCGCGGTGTCGCCGCTGGCCACGTCCACGAGCACCGGGCGCGACAGGGCATGGGAGGCGATGAAGTCGACCGATTCTCGCGCCGTCGCCGCGTGGCCTCCGGGCATCCGAGCGAGCGAGCCGCCACGCTCCTTCGCCAGCACGAGTGACGCCAGCTGCCGCGCCGGCAGACCGCGCGGGTGAAAGACATACCCGTGCCGATCGATGAGGCCGACGATCCGAAGCGATCCACCGCGCTTCGCGACCGCCTGTACCTGCAACACGAGCTCGCGCGCCACGCGTCCCATTCCGAGGAGGATCACGTCCGTGGGCTCGGAGCGGCGCCCGGCGCGGCCGCCACCCACCTTGTCCAGACGGAATGCGTCGTGGACCGCGCGCACCGCGGCGGGCGCTTCGGCTTCTTCCACGACGAACGAGACGTTGCGCTCCGAGGCACCCTGCGCGATGGCCACCACGTTCACACCTGCGTGCGCCACCGCCCCGAAGATGCGCGCCGACACACCGGGCGTGCGTGCCATCCCGGAGCCCACGACCGCGACGGTGGTGAGCGACGGCCGCACGCTGATCTCGTCCACCTCTCGGCGCGCCAGCTCGTCGGCGAAGGCAGCGCGGAGCGAGGTCCCCACCTCCTCGGCTCGGTCGCTAGGAATCGTGAAGCAGATGGACTGCTCCGACGACGCTTGCGAGATCATCGAGACAGACACGTGGGCCGCCGCCAGCGCTCCGAACACCCGCGCGGCCACGCCGGGAACGCCGAGCATTCCCGTGCCGCTCACCGCCACGAGCGCCTGTCGCGACATCCCCGAGATCGCGCGCACGGGAGCCCCGCGCGCAACTCGCCCGACGACGATCGTCGTGCCCGCGGCCGCCGGGTCGGCGAATGGTCGGAGGCGAAGCGTCATGCCGTTCCGCAGCGGAATGAGCGTGCGCGGGTGCAGCACCTTGGCACCGTAGTACGCCAGCTCGGAGGCTTCGCGCGCGTCGAGCACCGGCACCACGCGCGCAGCCGGCACGATGCGTGGGTCGGCCGTCATGCAGCCCGGCACATCCTTCCAGAGTGTCACTTCACGCGCGTCGATCGCGCGCGCCAGCACCGTGGCGCTCAGGTCGGATCCCCCACGACCGAGCGTGACCACCACGCCATTCGGGCCGGCGCCGATGAACCCCGGTACCACCACCGTGATGTCGCGCGCGAGCATGGGTGCCAGCGCAGCGCGCGCCACGGCTTCCGTACGCTCGAGGTCCGGGGCCGCATTGCCGTGCCGGCCATCGGTCTGCACCAGCTCCGCACCGTCGATTACCGTGCTGGCGATGCCGCGCGCGTCGAGCATGGCGCTCACGATCCGCGCCGCCAGCCGTTCGCCGAGCGCGAGGACGACGTCGGACAGCGCGAGTGCGCGTGCGTCGCCCTCGGCGAGCGCGAGGAGCTGGCGCTCCAGGTCGTCGAATGCCGTATCGATGTGGGCCACGAGCTCGTCGAGCGAGGGATCTCCCCCCGACGCCGCGAACACGCCGCGGGCTGTCTCGAGATGGAGTGCGCGAAGCTCCGTGGCGATGTGCCGGGCGGCGGCGTCTTCCTCTGCGGTGGCGTGAGCGATGGATTCGACGAGTGCGTTCGTCACGCCCTTCAGCGCCGACGTAACGATCACTCGGCGCTGGCCCACTGCTTCGGCGGCGAGGAGGGCACCGACGTTGGCGATCGCGGCGGCATCCGCGAGTGCGGCACCTCCGAATTTGTGCACGACGATATGAGGGGAAGCCGGTGGCATTCGGGCCGGTTGGAACGAAGTGGGGGAGGGGACAAAAAAAGAGCGGCCCCTCGGGAGGGCCGCGTGTGCATCGTCTGAGCGCTGCAGCTACTCGGACGCGACCGCGACGCCTCCCGTCGTGGAAGTCGTCGTACGCGTCGTCGTGTTGAGTGCGGTCAGCATCATCATCGGAAGCTACCTCGGTCCATGAGAGACACGAGTGGCCCCTGATTCGTCACAATGGCCGCGTCTCGCCGAATCGGGCGATCCAGAGCCGCTCGGGATCGAGACCACGCTCGCGCCATTGCGCAACGGCGCGGCGCGGCGGCTCGTCCATCGGCTCGTCGGTGAGCCTGAACGTGCCCCAATGGATGGCGAGCACCAGTGGCGTCGGGTGCTCCGGATGCGGTGTGCAGAGATCCACGCATGCCTGTACGGCCTCGTCCGGGTTCACGTGCACCACATGCATGAACCACCGCGGGTCGTATGCGCCGATCGGCATCATCACGAAATCGAACGGCCCGCTCCCCGCGGCGATCGCCCCGAACTCCGGATGATACGCCGTATCGCCGGCAAAGTAGAGGCGCCGGCCTCCGATCTCGAGGGCATAGCCGCACCAGAGGGTCTTGTTACGGTCGCCTACGCGCCGCGCGCTGAAGTGGCGGGCCGGCGTGGCGATCACCCGTGCCCCATGTATGTCCGTCTGTTGCCACCAGTCCAGCTCCACCACATTGCGTACGCCGAATCCGCGCAGGTACGCGCCGAGGGCGAGCGGCGCGATCCAGGTGGCATCGGGATGCAGCCGCGCCAGGCGCTTTGTCGACGACTTGTCGAGATGGTCGTAGTGGCTGTGCGTGAGTAGCACGACGTCGAGCGGCGGCAGCGCCTCGAGCGCGAGCGCCGGCGGCATGATGCGGCGAGGCCCAGTCACTGCACGGGAAAGGCGCGCTCGCTGAACATCGGATCGGTGAGGATGTTGAGCTCACCGATCTGGAGCAGCACCGTCGAATGGCCGACCCACGTGACGCTGGCCACATCGCGCCCCGCGTGGGGCGAGTGCACCATGGGAGTCGCCGTCGGAAAGGATCCGCGCGGCGGGCTCGGCGCGCGCCCGGTCCGCCGGCGCTCGCGGGTCCAGCGCAGCACGTCGACGAACCCATGTGGCTCACTGTCCGGCCACGGGTTGCGGAATCTGCCGTCCGGAGCGTGATGCGCCGGCGCGGCCACCGCCTCGCGTCCGTGCGTCAGACGTGCGTTGGCGTCGGCGCCGGCTCGAACATCAGCTCGTCCACGTAGCAGAACGCCCAGTCCTCGCCCGGCTCGAAGCTGCGCATGATGGGATGCTGCGTGGCGTGGAAGTGCTTGGTGGCGTGCTTGCCCTGAGAGCTGTCACAGCAGCCCACATGGCCGCACTCGAGGCAGAGGCGGAGATGCACCCACCGCATCCCCGTCGCCAGGCACTCCTCGCACCCCTTCGGCGTGCGAGCGGTTTCCGTCTTCACATGATCGAGATGTGTGCAGTAGCTCATGTCATGGTCCTCAGGCTTGCCACGCATCGAGGTTCTCGGCCAGGTGATCGCGACGGCGCATGCCGGCGAGCACCGCGCCGACGCCCGGCAGCGACGCCGCGAAGCGGAGCGCACGCTGGGCGTCGGTCGTGCAGCCCGGAAAGAGGTCGCGCATCTCGTCGGGGAGCCCGGCCGAGAGCCGTCCCTGCATGAGCGGCGCGCTCGCGACCACGCCTACACCCAGTGCGTCCGCGGCGTCGAGCAGCGGTACCAGCTTGCGCCCCAATGGCTGCGTGGGCTGGCGTGCCGCCTCCGGCATGCCCAGGCTCAGTGGAAGCTGCACGGCGCGGAAATGGTGCGCCGTGCCACCCACCTCTCGTGCGAGTGCGACCAGCTCGGCGAGCGTGACGTGCTGCTTGTGCTCGGGCGGCACGCGGAAGCCCAGCCACGTGGCGCATCCGTATCCGGCGATCTCCCCCGCTTCGGCGCGCTCCTCGAGCAGCTCGAACGCAGCACGCATGCGCCGCTTGAACGTGACGGGATCCACCGCGAGCAGCTGTTCCTCGGGGTTGTGCACGTAGTAGATGTCGATCGTGTGGAGCCCGAGATTCGCGCGGCTCTTCGCCAGCTGGTGCGCCAGAAATCGAGGGGCGATGGCGTGCCCGCCGCGCACCAGCTCCTCGCGCGTCAGGATGCCCGGCACGATCAGCTCACGTTCGATCCACTCGTCGTATTCCACGCGCGATGCGGGCGGCTGCCCGTCCAGCGCCACGTAGCCCCCCTTCGTGCATACCACCATCTCATCGCGCCGCACCTCGCCGGCAGCGATCGCCTCCACGATGGCGAGACCGACCGCGCGCTCCGAGCGCTGGCAGCGATAGTTGATGGCCGTGTCGAAGACGTTCACGCCGGCATGGATCGCCGCGTGCACGGTGCGCACGTAGCCGTGGTCGTCCTCGTCGGTGCAGTCGCCGAGGTACGTGCCCAATCCGAGGGCGCTCGTGGCGAGGTTACGCGGGAGCGTGCGATGAAAATCAGGCAGCCGGCCGGTCGTGCGATCCACGAAGCGGCGCGTGCCCGCAGGCGTCGCCTGAGTCGACTCGCGCGACGCCGGAGGGGCGGAATCGACGCTCGGCGCGAATGGCCCGCCGGGGGGCGGAGAGGGGTCGATCGTGTGGCGTGACATGTATACGGTGAGGGTACGAGCCACGGCCCGCCGGAGCAAGGGTCGCTGTACCCCTTGGTTCGGCACTTCCGTTGCTGTTGTTACCTCGCCATCGGCTGGGCGGCGAGCACGACCGTGCACCGCCCCGTTCGGCATTCTGCTCCCGTTCCGCTCTTCAACCGGTACTGCTCGTGAAGCGTTTCATCGCCCTCGCCCTGGCCAGCGTGTCGGCCTGCGCGTCGCAGCAACCTCAAGTGCTCACTCCCGTGCCGGCGGACACCGTTCGCCAGACGGTCACCGCCACCCCTGTCGCCCCGCCCGCCTCCAGCCCGTCCATCAACCTCGGCGTCGTGGCCCGGACCACGAGCGACGATCCGCTCTCGCGCATCGACAGGATGGACTGGCCCGGACCGAACGAATATCGCACCGGAAGCGGATCGCCAGGGCGCGCCTACTGGCAGCAGCGTGCCGACTATACCATCGCCGCCTCTCTGGACACGACCACCCGGGCGATCGCCGGCACCGTGACGATTCGGTACACGAACAATTCCCCCGACACCCTTCGCTTCGTCTGGCTGCAGCTCGACCAGAACCTGTACCGTCCGGGGAGCAAGGGCTCGATGCTCTTCCCGGCCGACTCTCGCTGGGGCGTGCGTGGATTCGTGGGCGGCTACGATCTCGCCAACGTCCAGGTCGACGGTCGCGGCGCGGAGATCCACGTCGACGACACGATGGGTCGTATCGAGCTCGCGCAGCCCATTCTCCCGAACGGGGGCAAGGCCACGATCTCCGTGAGCTATCGGTTCGCCATTCCCGACCATGGCTCGGACCGCATGGGGCGTGACGGCACCCTGTACGAGCTCGCGCAGTGGTATCCACGCATGGCCGTGTACGACGACATCCGAGGCTGGAACACGGACCCGTATCTCGGTCAGGGTGAGTTCTACCTCGAATACGGAAACATCGATTACCAGGTGACCGTGCCCGCGGGCTTCACCGTGGCCGGCAGCGGCGTGCTTCAGAATCCGGCCGACGTGCTGAGCGCCACGACGCGCGAGCGGCTGGCGCGCGCCAGGACGACCCAGCATCCCAATGTGGTCCGCATCATCGAGGAGACCGAGGCGCGCGCCATCCCCGTCGCCGGCACGAAGACCTGGCGGTTCCACGCCGACAGTGTGCGCGACGTGGCATGGGCGGCGGCGCCCGACTTCCGGTGGGATGCCACCTCGTGGAACGGCGTGACCTGCAACGCCTACTATCAGTTTCGCAAGGCTGGAAAGGCCTGGGAGTCCGGCGCCGAGCAGGCGTGCTGGACGATCAGGAACTACTCGACGCTGTTCCTGAAGTACCCATATCCGCAGATCACCGGCGTGGCCGGACCAGTGGGCGGGATGGAATACCCGCAGTTCGTGATGGTGCACTACGGCAATCCCGCCGATGATCCGAAGTCGATCTTCGGGACGCTCGATCACGAGATCGGACACCAGTGGTATCCCATGGTGGTCGGCTCGAACGAGCGGCGGTACGCGTGGATGGACGAAGGGTTCAACACCTATATCAACGCCTTCGCCAACGAGCGTCGTTATCCCGGCACGAACTCCTTTCCGTTCTACCAGACGAACTGGAAGGGGGCGGTGGACAACCATATCGACTCGCCGCTCATGACCCCGCCCGACCGCATCGATGCCCGCGCGCTGGGCGCCATCGGGTATCGCAAGCCGGGGGCGGTGCTGTTGGCGTTGCGCGACAACGTGGTCGGCAAGGAGACGTTCGATCGCGCGTTCCGCGAGTACACGCGGCGATGGGCGTTCAAGCACCCGGCGCCCGGCGACTTCTTTCGCACCATCGAGAACGTGTCGGGGCAGGACCTCGGCTGGTACTGGAATTCGTTCTTTTATGGCACCGGTCTGCTCGACATCGGCATCGACAACGTGACGATGCGCCAGCAGGAAGGTCAGAACTACGCGGTCATCGCGCTGCGGCGGAACAGCTCCGTGCCGTTCCCAGTCAAGCTGCGGCTGCGCTTCTCCGATACTAGCATTCAGGACGTCTCACTCCCGGTGGAGATCTGGTCCGGCGGGAATCGGTACGAAGCCGTCATCGCCGTGAAGGCGCCGGTCACGGGTGCGCGGCTGTGGCCCGACGGTGTGGTCCCCGACTGGAACTCCACGAACGACGTGTGGGGCACTCCGCCGACGGCGACGGCCACGACGGCGGCGTCCACGGCCGGCGGAATGAGCGGCGAGATCGGCGGCAGGGTGCTGCCGTGAACTGCGGTTGGGCGGCGAGGCGGTCGGGCGATCGGGCGGTTGCTGCCATAC
>JALYXJ010000290.1 GCA_030947165.1 Gemmatimonadota bacterium | reverse complement strand
GTCGAGGATCGGCACCGTGGTGGCCCGTGCCGAACCGGCGTCCTCGAGGACTTCCGTCACCCGAAGGATCGCGAGACCGTACTCCTCCCCGGCGAGGAAGAAGCTGAGGTATCGAGAGCGCGCCGCGCTGCGTGCCATCGGCCTCGTGCTGGAGAGGAAGGGGGTGCGCGAGAGCAGACGCCGGCGATCGTGACGTTCGCTTCCCGCCACCGTCATGGTATCGAATGGTCGATCACCCGGTCCAATACCTCGTTGGTGCAGATGTGATGCATTGGCCGCGTCAATTCGACCCGTTTGCGCCTCGTCAATGCCGCACGGGTATGCCAGCGCCTCTCGTCCGGCATCGGTGGCTCCCGGTCGCATGAATCTGAAGCAGCTGCAATACCTGGTCGCAGTTGCCGACGAGGGTGGGTTCCGACAGGGAGCGGCACGGCTCCGTGTCGCGCAACCGGCGCTGTCGAGACAGGTGCAGAACATCGAGCGCGAGCTCGGGCTGCAGCTTTTCGATCGCAACAGCCGGAAGGTCTCGCTCACGCCAGCTGGGGAGGCCTTTGTCGGTGGCGTGCGGCTCGTGCTCGACGGCGTCACCGACAGCGTGCGTCGCGCCCGTCTCGCGAGCGAGGGACGGCTCGGGCGCTGCGTGATCGCGGCGTCACTTCCCTCGCTTTCCAACGGGGCGCTGTCCCGCGCGGCCGAGCGCATTGCGGTGGAGCATCCGGAGATCGAGCTCACAATCCTCGAGGCGGACGTGCCCGATCACTGGGAGATGCTGCGTCGGGGACAGGTGGATCTCGCGCTTGGCCTGCGCCCGCCCGTGACCGTCGAAGGGATCGCCTCCGAGACGCTGTGGACCGACGCCATCCGCTGTGCGCTCGTGCCGGTCGACCACCGTTTCGCGCGGCGCGCCACGGTGCGCCTGGCTGAGCTCCGCGATAGTCCCTATCTCGCCCTCGAGCCGTCCCTGAGCATGCCGCTCTGGAGGGAGATGGAGGCGGCGCTCCGTCGGGCGGGGGTGCTGGACGGCCGCACGCGCATGGTGGGAAGCGCGAGCGGCGTGCGCACACTGATCGCCGCGGGCAAGGGTTGGTCACTGGTGTCGGAAGCGTACCTCGAGCATCCCCCCACGGGCACGGCCGCGCTGCTGGTCGAGGACTTCTCGGCGCCGGCCGAGCGCGCCGCGCTCTGGCGTGCGGACGACGATCGTGGCGTGGTGACGCTCGTACGGGATATCCTGCGCGCGGTGATCGGGAACGCGTCATCGGCCCCCATCAGCCCGGTCGCGAATCGTGGCACACATGGTACGCTCGACGACGCGCTAGGATTACCTCGCTCGCTCGAGCTCCGGCAGCTCGAGTACCTCTCCGCCGCCGTGGATGCAGCGAGCATCGGGCGGGCGGCCGAGGAGCTCGGCATCGCGCAACCGGTGCTGTCGCGACAGCTCAAGGATCTGGAGCATGTGGTAGGCATCGAACTGCTCGAGCGGGGACCCCGCGGTGTGCGCGCGACCGCCGGCGGCGAGATTCTGGTGCGGGACACCCGCCGGGCGATCGAGGGGATCGAGGCGGCGCGTCAGTCCGCCCATCGCGCGTTTCGCGCCGCGCAGGGACAGGTCGTCGTTGCGACGATCAGCACGCCGATGGGCACTCATGTGGTGGCGAGCGTGCTCGGCGACTGCGCGCGGACGGTGCCCGAGCTGGAGGTCGAGATCGTGGAAGTTCCCTCGATCGATCAGCGCAATGCGCTGCTCAGCGCCGCCGTGGACGTCGGGTTCTGTGTGACCCTCGGCGCTCCGGTGGACTCGTGGATCGAGCGCGAGCATATGCTCGACGATCCGATCGACTGCGTGCTCGTCTCGCGAGACCATCCGCTCGCGCAGCGCGGACGCGCGACGCTTGCCGAGCTGTCGTCGCTGCCGTTTCTCTTCGCGACGCGCGCGTCGCACCCCGCGTTTCACGATCTGGTGATGCAACAGCTCACGCGGCTCGACTTCGCGTCGCCCGTGGATTCCACCTTTCAGTCACTGTACCTCCGCTGGACGCGTGCGGCCGACGGCAAAGGCTGGTGTCTCGGCTTCCGCTCGCAGCGGCGCCTGACCCCGCGCGGCACGGTGGCAATCGACGTCGATGGATTGTTCGTGCCCTGGGGAATGGAGCTCATCTGGCGTCGCGGCGAGGATAAGGGAAGAGTGGGCGAGCTGATCGACGCTTTTCGGCGAGCAGCGGCGAGCGAGCGAGGGCGTTCGTGGGTGGATGCGCGTTAGCTGGTAGAGCAGCTCGGCGCGCGTAGTGGGCTTCGCGACCCAGAGAGAGAGAAACAGAATGCACGGAAAGGGCGGAAGAGTCAGGAAGCTGCGGATCAAGCACACGGGCGGGATACCGGCGCCCAACAGCGTCCCGTAAACCCCAAAGTATTTTCTTTGAAGCTGCGGGGCTGGCGTTGGTGCACCAGACCCAGCCCCGTCAGAGGGCGATCGCCGTGCCCTGCCCCTTCCGTAGTTTCCGTGGCATTCAGTTATCGAGGCCAGTCAACGCGAGATCCCGCCTGCGTACCACGCCACCGCCACGAGATGACAGACGCTGCCCGTGAGCACGAAGAGGTGCCAGACGAAGTGGCGGTAGCGGAGGCCATCGGTCGCGAAGAAGAACACGCCGAGTGTGTAGCTGGCACCGCCGGCGAGCAGCCAACCGAGTCCGGCTGAACCGAGCGCCACGTACAACGGTCGCAGGGCCACGACGGCAATCCACCCCATGAGCAGGTAGACACCGGTGGACAGTCGCGGATATCGGTAGCCGACCCCCGCCTTGAGCGCGATGCCGCCGATGGCCAGCCCCCAGATCGTGCCGAGCAAGGTCCAACCCCAGGCGCCGCGCAGGGCGCCGAGGGCGAATGGCGTGTACGTACCGGCGATGAGCAGGTAGATCGCCCCGTGATCGAGGGCACGCAGGACCCGCTTTGCTCGGGAGCGGGTGGGGATCGCGTGGTAGAGCATCGAGGCACCGTAGAGCAGGATGAGCGTGGTGCCATAGACCGCGCCCGCGACCACCTGCCAGGGGTCGTCGCGCCGATGCGCCGTCATCACCAGGAGCGGGAGGGCGACGATGCCCATGACGAGCCCGGCACCGTGGCTCACCGCATTGGCGATCTCCTCACCGAGGGTCTGCGCGCGATCGGTCGTATGGCCGCTCAACGCGGGATCCTCGTTAGCGGCCTCGTGTGTCATGGGCGGCAATGGGACTTTCGTCCCACCCCCGGCATCGCGATTGCTCTTTCAAGGGCACACACTTGAAGGGGAGTCGCATGATACGATCACACATGTTCGCGCGCGTCGCGGCGCTCGCGCTACTGGCTTCCGCCAGCGCCTGCTCAGGCACCGGCGGCCTCGGCAACATTCTGGGAAGCGTACTCGGTCAGGGCCAGCAGCAGGGTGGGCAGGTCAGCGGGTACATCCAGAGCGTCGATACGAGATCCCAACAGGTCTACCTCCAACAGCAGAACGGCCAGACGCTCGCGTTAGGCTACGACAACAATACGCAGGTGGTCTACCAGAATCAGCGCTACAATGTGACCAACCTGGAGCGTGGCGATCAGGTGACGGCGCGCGTGCAGAGCATGAACAACGGCGGGTATTATACGGACTACGTGCAAGTCGATCAGTCCGTCTCCACCAGCAACCGCAGCAACGGGCAGAACCTGCAGTCGCTGGAGGGCACGGTTCGGCAGGTCGATCCGAACAACGGGCTGTTCACGATCGATCTCCGGAACGGGAATCGGGTCACCGTGCAACTCGCGCAGCGGTTGAATCAGGCGGACATCAATCGCTTCCGCTCGCTGCGCTCGGGCGACTATGCACGATTCTACGGCGTGTATCTGGGCCAGGCGCGCGCGGAGCTTCGTCAGTTCTACTAGCGCTGGTCGCTCGACATCACGACCTACCGGCAGCCGGTGGCGACGTTCGCGTCGCTGCCGGCGCGCCGCGCACGAATGCGATGTAGTCCGTGCTCGCTGGCTCGCCTCCTCCCTGCCGGGTGAGCAGCGCGATCTGGCCGCGGTGATACGCACCGTGCATCGCGACGTGCATGAGGATGTCCTCCACGCGGTCGCGAAAACGCCGCCCCGCGCTGTTGGCGTAGTCCACCTCACGCGCGAGATCTTCCGGGCAGAGTGAGGCGACGAACTGCCGGAGCTCGCTGGCGGTGCGCGCCGCGAGCTCGGCACCCGCATCGAGATCCAGTTCCGGCCACACGGGGTACTCCTGCGGTCGTCCCATCAGCCGCGCGAGCCACACGTGCTCCGCCGCGGCCACGTGAGCATAGAGTTCCGTGGCACGCTTCGCCTCGGCGGTCGACGCCGGCATGGCGCGCAGCGCGTCACGTGCCTTGGCGTCGGCCCATGCGAGATGGTCGAACAGTCTTGGCAGCATGCAGCTTCAAGCTATGACCGCCGCGTCCGAGGTGGAAGATGGCTGCGCGTGCGACCATATTTTGCGATTGCATGCCCGACCTCACCACCGAACTGAGCGAAGCGCTGGCCGGCCGCTACGCGATCGAGCGCGAGCTCGGGCGCGGCGGGATGGCGACCGTGTACCTCGCCCAGGAGCACAAGCACAACCGCCAGGTCGCCATCAAGGTGCTGCACCGCGAGCTCGGCGCGTCGCTTGGCGCTGAGCGGTTCCTGCGCGAGATCGGGATCGTCGCCCGCCTCAGCCATCCGCACATCGTGCCGCTCATCGACTCCGGGACTGCGGCGGGCCTGCTCTACTACGTCTCGCCGTTCGTACCGGGCGGCTCGTTGCGCGACCGTATCGTGCGCGAGCAGCGGCTGCCGGTGATCGACGCACTCCGCATCGCTCAAGAAGTCGGCACGGCCCTCGACTACGCGCATCGCGGTGGCTTCGTGCATCGGGACGTGAAGCCCGAGAACATCCTGTTCAACGACGGACAGGCGGTGCTCGCCGACTTCGGTGTGGCGCGCGCGAGCACGGCCACGCCGTCCGATATCGTCACCGAAGCGGGCATGGCGCTCGGCACTCCGACGTACATGAGCCCCGAGCAGGCGGCCGGCGACCGCGACGTGGGTGTGGGCACCGACGTGTACAGCCTCGCCTGCGTGGTGTATGAGATGCTGGCGGGCGAGCCACCGTTCTCCGGCGCGAACGCGCGCGCCGTGCTCATGAAGCAGGTGATGGAACCACCGCGTCCGATTCGCGCCCTGCGGCCGGAGGTGCCCGTGTCGGTGGAGCGCTCGCTGGCGCGCGCGTTGGCCAAGGAGCCACACGACCGCTACTCGCATGCCTCGGAGTTCGCGGCGGCACTCCAGGCCAGGGATCCCGAGCTGCATCTGCTGCCCGCGACCACGCGCAGCATCGCCGTGCTCCCGTTCGTGAACGCGAGCCCGGATGCCGAGAACGAGTACCTGAGCGACGGAATCACCGATGAGCTGATCGACGCCCTCGCCAAGGTCGACGGCCTTCGCGTGGCCTCGCGCACCTCCGTGTTCGCCCTCAAGGGAAAGCCGCAGGACGTCCGCGCAATCGGCGCGCTGCTCGGCGCCTCCGAGGTGCTCGAGGGAACGGTACGTCGCGCCGGCGACCGGCTGCGCATCACGGCGCAGCTCACCTCGACCGAGGATGGGCGGCTGATCTGGTCGCAGCGCTACGATCGCACGCTACACGACGTGTTCGCCATCCAGGACGAGATCGCGCGCACGATCGTCGACACGCTCCGCGTCACCTCGTTCGCCGACTTCGCGTCGCCGGTGGCGCGGCGGTCCACCGGCAGCGTGACGGCCTACCAACTCTACCTTCGCGGTCGCTACGCCTGGAACAAGCGCACGCAGGAAGGCGTGGCCGAGGCGATCGACTACTTCGAGCAGGCGATCGCCGAGGATCCGGCGTATGCGCTCGCCTATACGGGTCTGGCCGATGCGTATGCGCTCCACGTGGACTACCGCAGCGTGCCGGTGCACGAGGGATTCGCCCGAGCCAAGGACTACGCCCGCAAGGCGCTCGCGCTGGATGATGGGTTGGCCGAAGCGCACGCGTCGCTCGCCTGGAGCCTGTTCGTGTACGACTGGGACTGGGCGGGGGCGGCCACGGAGTTCCGGCGCTCCATCGCCCTCGACCCACGGTACGCAACGGCGCACCAGTGGTACGCGTTCCTGCTCGCGTCGCGCGGGCAGCTCGAGGAAGCGCTGGTGGAAGGGCACACGGCCCAGGAACTGGACGCCAGCTCCGTCTCGGTGCGCCGCAGCCTGGCCTGGATCTACTACTACGCGCGGCGCTATGAGCCGGCGCGCTACCACCTGTCGCGCGCCATCGCGATGAATCCCGGGGCCGAGGAGACGTATCGTGTGCTTGGCCTCACACTGGCGATCGACGGCCAGTTGGACGAAGCGGAGCGCGTGTTGCGCGAAGCGGTGTCGATGGCGGGATCCGGCAGCTACACGAGCGCGACGCTCGGATTCGCTATGGCGCGCGCCGGCAAGCGCGCGCAGGCCGAGGAGCTGCTCGCCCGCTTGGAGCACGAGCGCGCGCGCAGCTATGTCTCCCCGGTCGCGCTCGCGACGCTGCTGCTCGGGCTCGGCTACAATGACCGCGCGCTCGACTGGGCGGAGAAGGCGTACGACGAGCGACGAGGGTGGCTGGCGTACCTCACCGTGAATCCGTTGCTCGATCCCGTCCGCGGCGATCCGCGGTTCGAGGCGCTAGTGGTGCGGATGCAGGCGCCGCGGTAGCGCGAGCGCGCGCCATGGATTCGGCGTTCGCCGCGATGTGCTCGAGCACTCGGCGGTGAATGCGCGCGATGAAGGCATCGCCAAACAGCATCCAGTACGCCGCCGGCTCGAGCCGCATCTCGTACCAGGTGCTTCCCTCGAGTCGCGTGCGACCGTCCGCAAGCGCGATGAGACGGAACTCCCCACGCCGCGAGCGGAAGTACCCATCGAGATGCGGCGGCGCTACGTTCGCGTACGGGCTCCACTCGTGCAGGGGGCGCGGCTGGGCGGTGACGTCGAACGACAGGCGGCGGCCCGGCTCCCACTGCGTGATCGGCTCGACGAACGCGCCCGTGGAGAACACGCAATAGCGCACGGCCCCGACCCCTTCGCCGCGAATCTCCGCGCGCATCGGGTACGAGATGCCCGCTCGGAACACGAGCTCCGTCGGTTCCGGGAGCGGCGGGAAGGCGATTACGTTCCGCCAGACGACCTCCGGCGTGGCGTCGATCACGACGGAGGATCGCACCTCACGCAGCGGAGTCGCGGAGCGGTTGGCATCCAGCGTCGCCGTGAGGGGAAGCAGCACGACGCCGAGCAGCGCGTTGGCGAGTGCACCGCGGTCGCGGAGGGCGATATGGCGCCCCAGCGAGGCGCCCATCATCCCGATCACGGCGGCGAGCGGCGCAACCATCAGCAGGCAAAAGGCACCTTCGACTGCGGCGAGGAGAAAGATTCCTCCCAGACAGGCGAGCGTCATGAACACGACCTGGTGCGTCTCGGCGGCCGACGCGGGATACTGCCGGTTGAAGAGAAAGGCCGTGATGGCGCCGATGAGGAACGGGGTGCCGAGGAACAGCGAGATGCCGTAGCTCTTGGCAGCGAGGACGCTGACGGCGAGCATGACCAACCCGAACGCCATTCCGGCGGCGATCGCGAGCATCGCCTTCGGCAACCGGTGCTCGTGGGCGCGCGGAACCTCCTCGGCGTACACCGGCTCGTCGGAGGTGGGCAGCGCACACATCACTGCCATGAACAGGTAGTTGATCCCCGGCACGAAGAAGAGCAGGGCGAGCCACGCGGAGTGGCCGGCGTCGAGCACTCGACGCATGCTCATGCTGATGCCGATCCAGATGAACGGCAGCGCCCAGAGCGCGAGGAGCACGATGCCATCGCCGTCGATGCGAGAGTTCGACACGAGCGACGAGACCGACCTCAGATAGTCGAGCGGGTGCCAGAGACGACCGGTGTCGCGCCAGACGATGAGCACGTCGCCGGCGTACTTCACGGCGGCGAGGGCGAGTCCGCTGACGAGATACTCGCGTCGTCCGACGCTGCGGTCGAAGGTGAACCAGAGGTTCAGCCACCGGCGAAGGCGTCCCATGTGGAGAGAATCGGGTTCGGGCCCGTCCGTGGCAAGGGTGCTCGCCGTTGACCCGCGGCGCCCCGTGTGGCACTGTACCGGGACCAGCTCGACCTTCTCACGTCCCACAGCCGACGAACCGTGATGTCTACTCGACTCGCTTCACTGCTGGCGCTCTCGCTGCTGAGCGCCGTGGCCCTCCCGGCGCTGGCGCAGCAGCCGGCCGGCCGACCGGAGGACACCGAAGTGTGGACGCCGGTGCCCAGGATCGTAACCCCTGGCCGGTCCAACGACGCGCCGCCCTCGGACGCCATCGTGCTCTTCGACGGCAGCAACCTCGATCAGTGGGTCTCCACCAACGACAAGTCGCCCGCGAAATGGACGATCGCGAACGGCGTGATGACGGTGAACAAGCCGACGGGCAACATCGAGACGAAGCGCACCTTCACCGACTATCAGCTCCACCTGGAGTGGCGCGAGCCGGAAGGGATCACGGGCACGGGCCAGGCCCGCGGCAACAGCGGGATATTCCTTGCGTCCACCGGCCCGGGCGACAACGGCTACGAGATCCAGATCATGGACTCGTACAACAACAGCACCTACGTGAACGGGATGGCCGGCAGCATCTACAAGCAGTTCATCCCGCTCGCCAACGCGATGCGGAAGCCGGGCGAGTGGCAAACGTATGACGTGATCTGGACCGCGCCGAGGTTCAATGCCGATGGCACGGTCAAATCGCCGGCGTACGTGACGGCGATCCAGAACGGCGTGCTGCTTCAGAATCACGTGGCGCTCAAGGGCGAGACCCGGTACATCGGCGCCCCAGAGTACAAGGCGCACGGCGCGGCACCGATCAAGCTGCAGGCGCACGGCGACCCGAGCCCGCCGATCAGCTTCCGTAACATCTGGGTACGAGAGCTCTAGCAACTGCCTGTCGTCCTGAGGGAGTGAAACGACCGAAGGACCTGCACGTGCAGGTCCTTCCCTTCGCTACGCTCGAGGGCAGGCGCTGCGCTCAGGACGACACCTCAGTGTGGCGCCCTCGGATCCCAGACCGCCACGCCGACGCGGGAGTCGGCCGTTCCGTAGTACAGGTACCAGCGCCCGTTGAACGGCACGAGCCCCTCCACGAACGTGGTGCCCTCCACGTACTGGCCGGTACGCTCGTAGTCCTCGGTGGGCCTGATGAACGGCTCGCTGGAGCGCGCGAGCAGCTTGATCGGGTTGCGCGCATCGAACAGCGCCTGGCCGCCTGTGTACATGCGCTGCGGAAGCCCTGGCTCGCCGTACCGCCCGCTGTTGCCCGCGTTGTACAGCACGACGATGCCGTGTTCCGTGAGAAGCGCCGGTGGTCCGGCTTCCACCAGCCACGAGTCGAAGTAGCCGGGTCGTGGCGAGATCACCTTCACCAGCTTGCCGTTCGTGTCCTCGAGCGGCGTCCAGTCCACCAGGTTGTCCGACGTCGCGATGAGGATGTCGGGGACGTTGAAGTACATCCAGTACTTGCCGTTCACCCGCGTGGCGATGACGCGGTCGCCCACGACCCGGGTCAGAATTGCCCCGGACTTGCACTCGAGGTTTCGGTATCTGCCGCTGTCGGCGGCGGCAAAGGCCGGCCCGTGCTTGGTCCAGTGGACGAGATCGCGCGACGTGGCGATCGCCAACCGCGGGATGTCGCGATTCCATTGCGTGTACGTCAACACGTACCGGCCGTCATCCGTCGCCACGATGCGAGGATCCTCGACGCCGCCTGTCCATTCGTATCGCGCCTGGGCATCCTTGTCGGGGTACAGCACCGGCGTGTCGCGGCGCGTGAAGCGCAGCCCGTCGCTGCTCTCGGCGAGCCCGATACGCGAGGTATGGTGACCGATGATCTGCGCACCGGTCGCATCTTCGGCGCGGTAGAGGACGTGGATCTTGCCGTCCTTCACCACGGCCGCGGGATTGAAGGTGGCGAATCCCTCCCAGTGCACGACGCTGTCGTTCATGGGGGAGAGAAAGGTGCGCGTGCTTCCCGGTGTGATCACGGGGTTCACGGCCTTCGGCTTCTCGAACGGGCCAAGCATCCACGACTGCCACTGCGCGCGCGCCGGCACGCTCGCGAGCACGAGAAGTAGCAGCGACGACGCGAGCCGGCCGCCGAGGCCGAGCGAGATGGGGCGACCCACTACTGGCGCACGACCTCGTATGCGGCCGCCTCGAACGGGGCAAGGGTGATGGGTCCGATGAGCGGCGCCGACTTCGGTACGACGCGCTGATTGCTGATCACCTCGCGCAGCGCGACGTCCTGTCCGCCGACGTCGCTCGCATCGAGGTCGAGCTGCCGAGCTTGGCCGGACATGTTGAGCGCCACGATGATCGTCTGATCCGACGTGCGGCGGCGGTAGGCAAACACGTTCGGGTCGTCGCCGATCGCCGTATAGTTGCCGTCGAGGAGCGCGGGGCTGCCGCGGCGGAGCGCGATCGCGCGCCGGTAGAAATTGAGGATGGACATGGAGTCCCGCGATTCCGCCTCCACGTTCCGCGCGGCGGCGGTCGGCGGAATGGGGAGCCAAGGTCTGATGGCCGAGCTGAAGCCGGCGTTGCGCCCGCTCGTCCACTGCATGGGCGTGCGCTCGCCGTCGCGTCCCTTGTTCTTCGGCCAGTACACCTTGCCCACGGGGTCGCGCACGTCCTGGAGTCGCGTGGGCACGGTCGTCTTCATGCCGATCTCCTCGCCGTAGTAGATGAACGGCGTGCCGCGCAGGGTGAGGAGCATGAGGGCAAGCTGCTTGGCGATCTCGTCGTTGTGTCGCCCGTCGCCGAACTTGTCGAACGCGCGCACGTTGTCGTGATTGCTCAGCACGTACGTCGTCGGGCGTCCGCGCACTACACGCTCCGTCTCGCCCACGATACGCCGAAACGTGCCGGCGTCGAGCTTGTCGGCCTTGAGAATGAAGAAGTTGAAGGGAAGCTGGAAGGCATCGTCGTTTCGCCCGTAGTACGCGCGCAGGTCGTCCACCTTCGGCGGATACGTCTCGCCGATGAGCACCCGATCCGGCCCGAACTCCTCCGCCACGGCGCGCAGCCGACGGAACATCTCGAAGTTCTCCGGACGGAAGTCGTTGAACTTCATGATCTGCTCGCGCTCGGTCCGGCTCCCCTCCCGCAGCCGGTTAGTCATCGGATTGTCCGGCAGCCGCGGATCCTCGAACAGCAGGTCGATGGCGTCGACGCGAAACCCGTCCACCCCGCGACGCAACCAGAAGCGCACGGAGTTGAACATCGCGCGCTGGACGGCGGGATGCCGCCAATTGAGATCCGGCTGCTGGGCATAGAAGACGTGGTAGTAGTACTGCCCGGTCCTGGGATCGAGCGTCCACGCCGTGGGCCCGAAGATCGACGACCAGTTGTTGGGCGGCCCGCCGCCCGGCTTTGGATCGCGCCAGACGTACCAGTCACGCTTTGGATTGGTGCGCGACGAGCGTGATTCAATGAAGAAGGGATGCTGATCGGACGTGTGGTTGATGACGAAGTCGGCAATGACCTTCATGTTGCGCTTGTGCGCTTCGGCGAGGAGGCGGTCGAAGTCGGCCAGCGTTCCGAACTGCGGGTCGACCCCTTCGTAATTGCTCACGTCGTATCCGAAGTCCACCTGCGGCGATGGGAAGAACGGCGTGATCCAGATCGCGTCGACGCCCAGGTCGGCCAGGTAGTCGAGCTTCGCGGTGATGCCGTTCAGATCCCCGATGCCGTCCCCGTTGGTGTCGTAGAAGCTGCGCGGATAGAGCTCGTAGTACACCGCGTTCCTCCACCAATCCTCGGCGCTTCTGATCGGACGGGAGCCGGCCGCGGCTGTCTCCTGCGAGGTCGCAGATGCGACGGCCATGGCGCAGAGCGCGAGCCCACGGACAAGCGAATGGAGCGCGGGGCGGTGCTGTCTCGATTGCACGGTCTGTCCTCGTGTGTTGAGAGCACGGGCACTCCATCGTGCCGCACCCAATGATGCGCCCTCTCCCGACCGCTGCCTAGGACACGGGACTTCGTGCGGTCATTGTGACCGACCGCTATCGGGCGAAGAACGCGTTGCCCCGACCGGCACGGTGAGTCAGTAGGACATCGGCTCGACCCTGCTGCGGAGCATTTGATGAGCGACATCACCTGGAACGCCGAACCGCGAAAGGTCTCGCGCGATGGACTGTCCTCCGAGCCCACGGCGGAAGAGGTCCGCGCGAGGCGCCTGGCGGACGAGGCGAAGCAACGCAACGACGAGGCGGCCTCCGTCGCCGGGGTCTGGATCCGACTGTTCCTGGTCTCGTCGCTGGCTGCAGGTCTCAACTTCTGGCCGTATCCGCGGGAATGTGGGGCGGGCCTGATCGGCTACGTGGTGGCGCAGGGTGTGTTCACGGCCGGCGCGGCATGGGTCGCCCTCTGCACCTGGCGATGCCGGATGGGCAAGACGCACCTGCTGGCACTCGGGATGGTACTGGCCGGGATCGCGGTGATGGAGCTGCAGATCCTTCCGCGCGTCGGCTATGCGAAGGTGGACCCGAGTCGTCCGGCGCAGTGGGCGTGCATGCAACCGGCCATCGCGCCCTAGGAAACTCATCGCGGACGTCTCTCGCTCAGGCGTGCTCGACAGCGGCCTTCGGACGAGACGAATCCAGTGCATCGCCTCGCCGGCCAGCGAACGGGCCCGTCGTTGCGGCACCGTACGTGCGGCGGCTCGCTGTAGGAGTCGCGCGATCCCCGCGCGACGGGCAACTACGGAGCGTGAGCGATGGCCGATACGACGAGTGCGCTGCAACCGGGGACGCAGGCGCCGGATTTCACCCTGCACTCCACCCCGGATCAGGAGATGTCCCTGCACGAGCTGAAAGGGCAACGGGTCATCGTCGCGTTCTATCCCGCGGACTGGAGCCCGGTCTGCGGCGATCAGATGGCGCTGTACAAC
>JALYXJ010000280.1 GCA_030947165.1 Gemmatimonadota bacterium | reverse complement strand
CTGCTTCATCAGGGACGCGAGGCGAATGGCCGGACGCATGTAGTCCGAGAAGATCAGGAAGGTGCCGCCGAACGGCATCACGCCGCGGTGCAGCGCCATTCCGTTCATGATCGACCCCATGGCGTGCTCGCGAATGCCGAAGTGCATGTACCGCGCGCCGTAGTCGCCGGGCGCGAAGCTCTTCCACGTCTTCACGGCCGTGCCATTGCTCGGTGTGAGATCGGCCGACCCGCCCATGAGCTCGGGGAGGATCGGCACGAGCGCGTTGAGCACCGTGTTGCTCGCGGCGCGACTGGCCACGGAGCCGTTGTCCTTGGTAAAGTTGGGAATGACCTTCTCCCAGCCCGGCGGCAGCTCGCCGGCGAGCCGGCGGCGCAGCTCCTTGGCGAGCGCGGGGTTCGTCAGCGTATACGAATCCATCAGGCGCTGCCAGGTGGCATGCAGGGCGGCGCCGCGCTCCTTCGCCTTGCGCCAGTTCTCCAGCGCTTCGTCGGGCACCCAGAACGACGCTTCCGGGCGAGGCCAGCCGAGCGCCTTCTTGGTCGCCACGATCTCGTCGGCGCCGAGTGGCTCGCCGTGGGCGGCAGCGGTGTCCTGCTTCTTGGGGCTGCCGTAGCCGATGTGCGTGCGCGTCACGACCATCGTGGGACGCGAATTGTCTCCCTTCGCCTGAGCAACAACCGAATCGATTGCGTCGAGATCGTTCACGTCATTGAGATGCAGCACCTGCCACCCGTACGCCTCGAACCGCTTGGCCGTGTCGTCGGTGAAGGTGAGGTCGGTGCTGCCGTCGATCGTGATGCGGTTGTCGTCATAGAAGCCGATCAGCTTCCCGAGCTTGAAGTGCCCGGCGAACGACGCCGCCTCATGGGAGATGCCCTCCATGAGATCGCCGTCGCTGCAGATGAAGTAGGTGTGGTGGTCGACGATCGCGAAGTCGCCGCGGTTGAACTCCGCCGCCAGGTGCGCCTCGGCTACCGCCATCCCGACGGCGTTGCCGACCCCCTGGCCCAGCGGCCCGGTCGTCGTCTCGACGCCGGGGGTGTGGGTGTACTCGGGATGTCCCGGCGTGCGGCTGTTCCACTGGCGGAACTGCTTCAGGTCCTCGAGCCCCAGATCGTAGCCGCTGAGAAACAGCGCGCTGTAGAGCAGCATCGACGCATGGCCGGCCGAGAGCACGAAGCGATCGCGGTCGGGCCACTGCGGATCGGCCGGGTCGTGCTTCATGTGGCGCGTGAATAGCGCGTACGCGAGCGGCGCGAGGGCCATCGGCGTGCCGGGATGGCCAGAGTTGGCCTTCTGCACCGCGTCCATGGAAAGCGTGCGGACGGTGTTGATGCTGAGGAGATCGAGAGCGGTGGCGGGCATGGGCGCGGTGGAGGCAGGCGGTACTTGCTCGGCGGAAAGATAGTCAGGATCGGTCGAACCGCTCGGGCACGCCTACCAACAGCCGCTCTTTGCCGTTCAGCTCTCCTCTGCGATCCTCCGCGTTCAAGCTCTTGCCAAGTGCATTCAACGCAGAGGACGCGGAGGAACGCGGAGGACTGTCAGCGCTTGGCCACCGCTCCGCTGCCCGTCGCCACCGGCACCGGCCCCACGTACAGCATGCCTGCTGAGGGCGACCGCGCTGCGTCGATCAGGGTGGTGCCCGAGCTCGCGTGGATGTAGTCCTCGACGCCGGCCGACGTCGCGAATGGATGCGCCTCGAGGTAGAGCGCCACTGCGCCGCTCACGTAGCCGGCGGCCATCGACGTCCCGGTCCAGAGCTGGGTGCTCGGCTGGTGCGCGGCGTCCATGCTCGGCAGGAGCACGGAGTCGCCGGGGGCGAAGACGTCGAGGCAAGTGCCATAGGCCGTTCCGCGGGCGCGCTCGTCGACCAGAGTCCCCGAAGTGTCGCGCGCACGCCTCACTCTTGATGCGCCGACCACGATGGTGCCAGGCGCGTTCGCCGGCGAGATGCGGCAGGCGTTCATCTCGAGGTTGCCCGCCGATACGACGACCGGGATGCCGGCGGCGCGCAGCTCGCGCACCGCGGAGTCGAGCGCCGGCACCGACGTGGAGGTGTCGGCGATGAACGACCAGTTGGCCACGGCCCGCGTGCCCGGGTGCTTCGCATGATCGTCGAGCACCCATTTGGTGCCGCGCACGATCGCGTCGATCGTTCCGCGCATGCGGCGGCATTCCACCATCTTCACGTCGACGAGCTGCACGTCGGGGGCGACGCCGAGCGTGGTGCCGGCAATCGCGCCGGCGACCGCGGTACCGTGCGAGTTGCAGGTGTGCTCCTCACCGGGGAAGGCGTCGAATCCGCGGCGCACGCGGCCGGCGAGCTCGGGATGCGCGTCGAGGATGCCGCCATCGAACACGTAGACGGTGATCCCCTTGCCGCTGCCGAAGTGCCGGTAGGTGTGATCGAGGGGCAGCTCGTGCTGATCGATCCGGTCGAGCGCGAGGGAGATGGTGCGCGTCTCGGTGTACGCGGTCGCCACGGTGCCCGTGAGCGAGACCTCGGTAGTCGTGCCCCAGCCAGGCGCGGCGGCCGTGCACCCTCCCGCGAGGAGTGCGACGCCGGCCGCGATCAGGGCGCGGCGAGAACGGTGCGAGTGACGATGCTCGGTGTACATGCGACGAACGACGAAAGTGTGGCGCCGTGCTGACAAGCGGCATCCGCCGCGGTGAATGATCCAAGACACATGCCGCGCCACGCATCGGCGACGGCCCTACCGCACCAGCGCTTCCACCTCGGCTGCCTTGCACTTCTCCGCATGTCCAGGATACGCATGTCCGCAGTGCACGCACTGCTCGCCGAATCCGGTGCGCTTCCAGATGAGGTAGTAGACCGCCCGCTGGAGCTTCGCGACCCGGTCCTCAAGCTCACTGAGTGAGGGAGTGGATGGCATCGTACCTTCGTCCAGTTCTCTTCGAGTGATGTTCGTCGCGCGGCGAACATCGCACTTATCGGACCCGTTCGCCAGGAAGCCCCGACAGAAGTTGACTCACTCCTGGCCGACTGGTCGACTCAGGACAGAGAAGGCCGTTGCCCGAACGCAGATCGGGCGAGTATTGGCTCATCCGGTGGAGTCATCGGTACTCGACTGAACGACCCAGTACTGGCCGAATCCTGGTTCGGGCAGAAGCGTTCTCTGTATTCAGTCGGCCGGTATGAGGGTCGGCGAGTCTGAGTCGGGCTCGGACCGCCACCGGCAGAAGTTGGCCCCGTCTCGGGGCACGCATTCCGCGAAGCTCCGCCT
>JALYXJ010000266.1 GCA_030947165.1 Gemmatimonadota bacterium | reverse complement strand
ACGCCACTCCGTGTGCACGAGCGCCTCGTGCCGAAGGAGCTCGGCGGGGCGAAGCGCTCGTTCGTTGGTCCGGCTGGCAAGCCGGTTGAGCTGTTCGTCCCCGCTCGCGACAGGGGCGACGATGCAGTCGATCTGGTCGTGCACTTTCTCGGAGCCGCCTGGCTGCCGGAGCAGGCGGTCGCCGGCATCGACGATCACACAGCCGTCGCCGTCGTCAATCTCGGCGGCGGCTCGAGCGTCTACCACCGCGCGTTCACCGATCCCGCGGCCTTCGATTCTCTGCTGGCTGGAGTCGCGCGGGAGCTCTCGTCGCAGCTCGGGAGAACGGTGCGCGTCGGACACGTGACGCTCGTCGGGTTCTCCGCCGGACACGGCGCAATACGGGCGATCTTGCGCGAGCCGCGCCACTTCGCGACCGTCGACGCCGTGCTGCTGCTCGACGGCATGCACACGTCGTACGTCCCGGAGGGCATGGTGCTCGCCGGCGGGGGCACACTGGATACCGTGAGCCTCGTCGCCTTCGCCGAGTTCGCGCGCGCGGCGATGCGCGGCGAGAAGCGGTTCGTCGTCACGCACTCCGAGATCTTCCCCGGCACCTTCGCGAGCACCACCGAGACGGCTGACTGGCTGCTGCGCGCGCTCGGGCTTCATCGCTCGCCGGTGCTGCGCTGGGGCCCGCGGGGCATGCAGCAGCTGAGCGAGGTTCGCGCCGGCCGCTTCGAACTGCTCGGCTTCGCGGGCAACTCGGGCCCGGATCACATCGACCACCTTCATGCCATGCCTGAATTCCTCGCCCGAGTGCTCGACCGATGACGCAGGACCCAGCCGTCGATTCACTGCTGACCTGCGAAGCTGCGCTCCGGCAGGCGCAGCTCGCGGGCGACGTCGCGGCACTCGCCCGTCTGCTCGACGACACGCTCATGTTCACCGGTCCCGACGGCGCGGTCTACGGCAAGTCCGACGACCTGGACGCGCACCGCCAGGGCTGGGTCCGGATAGCACGCCTGGAGCCGAGTGAGGAGCGCATTCAGCGATTCGGCAACATCGCGGTGCTGAGCGTGCGTATGGAGATGGCGGGTACCTTCAAGGGCGCGGCGTTCGCCGGACCGTTCCGCTACACGCGCGTGTGGCGCCAGGGTCCGCACGGCTGGCGCGTCGTCGCGGGGCACGTGAGCCCGGTGACCGGATGAGCGCACTGTCGCCAGGAGACATGATGAGCAAGCGGGCCGCAGGGACGTTCGAGGTGAAGGTGCTGCCGTTGCCAGCGGACGACACTGTCGACACCGGCGGCTTCGGGCGGCTGTCGATCGACAAGCAGTTCACTGGTGCGCTGACCGGCACGAGCAAGGGCCAGATGGTAGCCGGCATGACGGCCGTCGAAGGTTCGGGAGCGTACGTCGCCCTCGAGCGGGTGACCGGGACCCTCAATGGCCGCAACGGCAGCTTCATCCTCCAGCACAGTGGCACCATGAGCGGCGGGAAGCAGGAGCTGCGAATCACGGTGGTGCCTGATTCCGGCACTGGTGAGCTGGCCGGCCTCTCCGGCACGATGAAGATCATCATCGAGGGCGGCAAGCATTCGTACGAGTTCGAGTACGGTGGCGTCTGATCAGTACTGCCGCCCCCGCCAGGTGCGCCGGCGAGCGACGGTCGACATCACGATGCGCGCAACCGCGAGTGGATCGGCCAGCCCCGAGAGCCAGAACGGCAAACCGGGGTGCTCGTAGGAGCGTGACAACGGCCGCAGGAGCAGGAGGTGGATGACGAGCAGCACGGCATTCACCAGCACCAACCCGCGACCGGTGGCACTCAACGTCGACGTGAGCGACGCCGTGCCCAGTGCGGTGAGCAGAAGCAACGGCAGCCCCTGAACGACGATCAGAAAGCCGAGGTCGACCCACTGTCGCGTCGCGCTCGTCGCCTGCCTGAGGTCGAGCGAGCGGCCCCACTCCCGCCACATCTCGCCGGCGGTTCGATACGAGCGCACCAGATAGAGTCGCGACCCATCGAGAAACCCGACGCGTTCGCCCTCGCGTGCGAGGTGCCTCGCGAGAGTCACGTCGTCGGCAAAGGACGCACGAGCCGATCGATAGCCGCCGTGACGGAGCAGGACGTCACGCCGCGCGAGAAAGCACTGGCCGTTGGCGAGCACGCGCTCGGGATCGCAATCGCTCCCGACCGCGCCGCTGCGATAGATGAGTGTGAGCAGCAGCGCCGGCTGAATGAACTGCTCCCGGCGGCTCTGCGCGGCGAACTTCGGCGAGAACGACACGACGGAATACCGGGCATTGCGCGCTGCGGCGATCACGCCGGCCACGAGCCCTGGCATCGGCTCGGTATCGGCATCGATGCCGAGCACCCACTCGCCGCGGGCTGCGTGCAGGCCGTGCTCGAGCGCCCACACCTTGCCAACCCATCCGGCTGGAAGCGGGTCGTCGGTGAGCAGTCGCACGCGCGGATCGAGGCGCGCCGCCGACTCGACGAGCTCGCGAGTCCCGTCGGTCGATCGGCTGTCGACGACGAGCACCTCGAGCAGTGGACGCCCCTGCGTGCGCAATCCGGCCAGGCAGGGCCCGATTCGCGCCGCCTCGTTGAGCGAGGCGACGATCACGCTGACCGTGGTGTCGACGATCTCGCCATGGCACGGCGCCACGGGTGGTCGGCGCGTGCGGCCGGGCCAGAGGCGCACGCCCAGCACGGCCAACGCGATCGTCTGGGCGACGAGGAGGACGTCCGCTACCATCGCATCCCGACAGTCGCTTTGCTCCTGCGGGATGACGATACCTTACTCCGTCTCACGCCGCCGGCACGATGCGCTCGAGCAGCTTGGCCGACGAGAGCACCCCCGGCACCCCGGCGCCCGGATGCGTGCCGGCGCCGACGAAGTACAGCCCGTCGATGCTGGAGCGGTTGTGATACCGGAAATAGGCCGACTGTGCCAGCGACGGCTCCGGTCCGAACGCCGCCCCGTCCGTGCTGCGCAGCGTCGACTCGAACTCCGCGGGCGTCATCGTCAGGGAGGTGACAAGGGACGACCGCAGTCCCGGCAGCAGACGTGTCTCTATCGACTCGAGGAGTCGATCGAAGTATTCGTCGCGCACCTCGGCCCAGCGCGTGCCGCTGCGCAGATTGGGCACCGGGGACAGCACGTAGAACGCGTCATGGCCGGCCGGTGCCATCGTCGGGTCGCTGCGGGTCGGCGCGTGCACGTACAGCGAGAAGTCGTCAGCGAGTACGCGGCGGCGGAAGATGTCGTCGAGCAGCCCGCGATAGCGCGGTCCGAGCAGGATGGTGTGATGCGCGATCCCGGGATGCTGCGTGGCCGTCCCGAAGTAGCCGACGAACAATCCCATCGACTGGCGCACCGGCCGTCGCGTCGCCAGCGGCCGCTCGCGTGGCGGAATCATCGTGCGATAGACCATCGTCGGATCGGCGTTCGCGACGACCAGGTCGGCTCCGATCGAGCGCGCCGTCGCCCCCTCGCCGATCACGACGCCGCGCACCTTCCCACGCTCAATCGCGATGCGGTCCACCGGAGCGTTCAGACGGAGCTCGATGTCCTGCGACTCCATCAGCCGCACGAGTGCCTGCACCAACGCGCCCGTGCCACCGCGCGCATAGTGCACGCCCCATTTCCGCTCGAGCCAGTGGATGAGCAGATAGATCGAGGTGGTTCGAAACGGATTGCCGCCGACGAGCAGGGGCTCGAAGCTGAAGACCTGCCGCAGGCGCTCGTCCTTGATGTGGCGCGCGACCAGGCCATGGACAGTGCGGTAGCTCTCGAGGCGCGCCATCGATGGCAGCACGCGCAACATCGCGGACAGGCGATCGAATGGACGATCGGCCAGCTGTTCATACCCGACGGCGAAGATCTGCCGAGCCTTGGCGACCAGCGTGCGATAGCCGTCGACGTCGGATGGATTGAAGCGTCGAATTTCCTCGATGAGGCGCCCATCGTCGCCGACGAAGTTGAACTCCTCGCCGGTGTGGAACTGGATCCGGTAGAAGGGATCGACCGGCATCAGCTCGACGTGATCGGCCAGGCGCTGCCCGAACAGGGCGAACAGCTCCTCGAACAGGTACGGCGCGGTGATCACCGTGGGACCAGCGTCGAAGGTGAAGCCATCCCGACGGAACACCCGCGCGCGGCCGCCAGCCTGATCGAGGGCTTCGCAGACGGTGACCCGATATCCGCGCGCTCGAAGGCGGAGCGCCGCGGCGATCCCTCCGAATCCCGCGCCGATCACGACGGCGTGCCGGCTCCCGTGCCTCATCGCCGCCTCGCGGCCATCGCACCACCAGGTCGCTGCGCCAGCAGCTCCCGCCATTCGCGCAACGACGCAATGCGCGTGGCGCGCGCGACAGCCAGGACATGATCGACCGTCGCGGATGACGGGCCTCCGACGACGATCTCGACGCGACGTCCTCCCCCGAGAGCCCGCCGGAGCGCGACCAGCTCGCGCGACGGCTGTGTCGCCCCGAGCGGCGCCACGATGCTCACCGCCAGCAACCGGGCGTCGAGCCGCTTGACGGCGGCGGCGATGGCCGTGGCCGGAAGGTCGGGCCCGAGATAGTGGTAGCTCCAGCCATCATACGCCGCGACGATGCCGGCCATCATGGCGCCGAACTCGTGCCGCTCGCCAGCGAGGGTAGTCAGCACGACATGCCGTTCGCGCCGCTCGCGCCGCAGCGTCTGGAGCATGAAAGCGAACACGCGCCGGAGCACTTCCGACGCCGAGTGCTCCTGCGCCTCGCTCAGTCGGCCAAGACTCCATTCATCGCCGATCCAGCCGAAGAGGGGAGACGCCACCTCCTCGAGGAAGGGAAGGGGACCGCGCTCCAGTACGAGTCGCATCAGGACCTGATGCAGGCGATCGGCGTCGAGGGCCGCCACCGCTCGACTGCAGACAGCCAGATCCCTCGAGAGAGCTGGTGCGGCGCGGTGCTCCTCGCGCGCCGGCGCAGCCCGCTCGGCGACCTCCGGGGCCATGCCCCGGAGCTCGGCCGTGGACAACGCCGCCAGCGCCGAGATCGGCGTGCCCTGATGCGTCAACGCCCGGAGCAGCGTGAGTCGCTCCACGTCGGCATCCGAGAACAGCCGCTGCCGGCCGTCGGAGCGCGCCGGGGCAACGGCCGCGTACCGCCGCTCCCAGGCCCGCAGCGTCAGCTCGGTGATGCCGACGCGCCGCGCGACCACCCGGATGGGATAGCGTGGCGCGGTCGAGACCACGGGCGACGAGAGCATTGGCAGGTGCTGTATAAGTACCGTCCAAGTAAGAGGAGAAGATACTTGCCCATAACTATACAGTCCGTGAGACTCAAAGTCGATGACGCTCTCGATCTCCGTCCCTCACGCGCCGGACCGCGGCCTCCCCACCTGGCTCGAGCGGTCGCTGCTCCTGGCGCTGTTCGCCGTCACCGCCATGGCGGCCGCCGGGTACGCGACCTTCGCGCTGCACCCCGAGCGGCTCGCGGCCGTGCCGGACGCGGCCGTCGTGTATGGTTATGCCCTCCGCGTGCTCCCGCCCGCTCACATCCTCGTCGGCGTCGTCGCGCTGGCGGCGATCCTGACGCGGTGCGTCGGTTCGGCCTGGGTGCGAGCCGCGATCGCACTCTACCTGATCAGTCTGGGGAGCGAGCTGCTCGGCACGACGGCTGGCATTCCCTTCGGACCGTATCGCTACTCCGACGGGCTCGGCATCAAGTGGCTGGCGCACGTTCCCGTGCTGATCCCGGCGAGCTGGTTCATGATGGCGCTCCCGTCGTTCGCGCTCGCGACGCGCTGGATCACCGCGCATCGGGTCTGGCGCATCGTCATCGCGGCGGGACTGCTCGTGAGCTGGGACCTGGCGCTCGATCCCGCGATGAGCCGCCTCATGCCCTACTGGATCTGGGGGAGCGAGGGGCCGTACTACGGCATGCCGCTCGGCAATCTCGGCGGCTGGTACGTGACCGGCGTCGCGCTCATGGCGGCGCTCACGCTGCTGCGCGTGGACCGCTGGCTCGCCCAGGTGCCGACGATGCCGCTCGTCGGAATCTATGGGGCGAATCTCGCGCTGCCCGTGCTGATGGCCGCCGCCGCCGGGCTGTGGCCAGCCGCGATCCTCGCGACGCTGCCCCTTGCGGTTGCCGCCGCACTCGGCCGCATGCGGAGGACGCCATGACCAGCGTCATGGAAAGCGCGGCCAGCGAGACGGCGACAGTTCCGTTCGTCCAGCGTGGTGCTGCCCCGCCCGGTCCGCGCGAGTGGGACTCGTACCTCTCGCACCATGGCAAGTCGTTCTGGATGGCCGCCCAACTCATCCCCCAGCCGTATCGGACGCAGCTCGCCGGGGTGTACGCGTATTGCCGGTACACCGACGATCTGGTCGACCATGCGACCTGCTCGCGCGGGGAGCTGCTGCGCCTGCTCGAGCGGTGGGAGGGACTGTCGCGCGCCGCATATGACGGCGGCCACACAGGGATCGAGCTGCTGGACATCGTGATCAGGGAGATGGCCCAGCGCAACGTACCGTTCGAGTACGTCGAAGGCATGATGCGCGGGATGCGCGCCGACGTGTCGGGTGCGCGATTCGACACGCTCGGCCAGCTCGAGGGATACTGTCACGACGTCGCGTCGGTGGTCGGCCTCTGGCTGACGGAACTGTTCGGCGTGCACGATCGCTGGACGCTCGATCGCGCCGCTCGGCTTGGGGTGGCATTGCAGCTCACGAACATCGCGCGCGACGTCGGCGAAGACTGGGATCGGGGCCGGCTGTACCTGCCGCAGTCGATGCTCGACGCGCACGGTGTCACCGAGCAGATGATCGACGCTCTGCGTCATGGGAATGCGCCGATCCCCGGCAGCTATGCCGCGCTGCTCGAGGAGCTGATGACGGTGGCTGAAGCGGACTACGCCGAGGCCGAGACGGCCATGGGGAATCTTCCCACGTTCTTCCGATCTTCCGTGGCCGTCGCGTCGCGCGTCTACCGCGGCATTCATGACGCGATCCGTGCCAACGGGTACGATTCCATCCGGCGCCGCGCGATGACCTCGCAAGGGACGAAACTGCTCTTGGCGCGCGAGGCCCTGTCGGCACTGGAGCCGCGGCGGGTGGTGGGCGGTTAGCTTGCGGCGATGAGCGATGAGCGCCGGTGGACCGCCGCAGCCGTGGAGCACGAC
>JALYXJ010000263.1 GCA_030947165.1 Gemmatimonadota bacterium | reverse complement strand
GCCTGGAGGGGCCAGCGTGCCGAGCGCATCGCGGGCGATCGGCGGACCAGAAGGGGCGTTTCCTCGGCGGCGAGCGCCGAGGCGATGGACTCCCATCGTGTCAGCGGCAGTCCGAGTGGCGCACGCTCGGCGTGCGCCATCGCGACGAGCGTCTGGTAGGCGACTCGCTCGCGCGCGCATTCCGCGCAGGTCGCGAGGTGCGCCACTTCCGCGGGCGTGGGAGGGGGCTGGTCGTCGCCGAGGGCGGCGAGGCGGTCAGTAGAGAGGTGCAGCATGCGGGACGGGGTTGGTTCGGGTCGTCACGGACGACGACGTGTCGATCAGATGAGCGAGCAGAACGCGCAGCTTGGCGCGTGCCTTGAACAGCTGCGACTTGGAGCCACCGGCCGTGATGCCGAGCTGGGTGGCGATCTCTTCGTGGGTGAAGCCTTCGACGTCGTGCAGAAGGAACACGGTCCGCGCACCGGGCGACAGGCGGGCCGCGGCATCCTCGATCGATTGGGCGAGCATCGCCCGTTCCGCCTCCGGCTCCACCGACGCGCTGTCGTCGTCCACGTCCACCTCCAGCGCCGCCAGTCGGCGCGTGCGACGAAGCGCATTCAGGGTGCGATTCACCGCGATCCGATGCGCCCAGGTCCCGAACTGCGCGTCCCCGCGAAAGCCGGGCAAGGCGCGAAAGATCTGGATCCAGACCTCCTGCGCGATGTCGGCCGCGAGGTCCGCGTCGTGCCCGACCAGTCGGCGGACCACGACGTCGATATGCGGCGCGTGGCGGGTCCAAAGGGCCCGCATCGCCGCTTCGTCGCCATCGATGGCGCGCTGTACGGTGAGCTGTTCATTCTCCATGACGTTCAACGAATTTGTCACGGGTACCGGGGAAAGGGTTTCCCCTCTAGTACGGATCGGGTGGGAGTGGGGCTTCAGGTAGTGAGGCGGTCGAGCGGTCGAGCGGTCGAGCGGTCGGGCGGTCGGGCGGTCGGGCGGTCGGGCGGAAGACGGTGAACACGGATACGGCGTATCCGTGCACTCTACCAAGTACGGCGACCAGGCTCCTGGGTACTCAGTACCCATGGCGCGGTGGCTTCGCGCCTTGCCACCTTCGCAGTGTCAGTACAGACGCGATTCGGAGAGGAGTCGGTCGTGTTCGACAGGACTGCCGCCGTACCGCCTGACCGCCCGACCGCCCGACCGCCCGCCCCATCTAGCGAGCCCATCCTATCCCGTGACGCCACCACCTCTTGCTCGTATATCACACACATCACATAATGGGCGAGCGGTGGTCCATCTGGATGGAACACCGGAAGTGCAGTCCCAGTAGACATTTCTGTAGCCGAGCCCAGCAGGACCCTCCGAGGCCCGAGCTCGACGTGAATTTCCGCGCGCGCACGACTCCTGCCTAGCGTACCCGGCAGTACGTCGTCGGCCTATTGGTTGGATCTCGAGGGACACCGTGTTGCTGAGCCTGCTCTTCGCTACGACTCTTGCCCATGCCGAGCCTCCTCGGCGGGTTCGGGATGACGGTCTGCCGGCCAAGACGCCGGCCTCCGTCGGGATGTCCGCCTCGCGCCTGGCGACGATCAACCGCGTGGTCGAACGCGGCATCAAGGCCGGTGGATACCCTGGGGCGTCGGTGGTCGTGGGCCGCAAGGGTGCCGTCGTGTGGGAGAAGGGCTTCGGGCGCCTGGGTTGGACTGCCGATGCCGCCAACGTCGTGGCCGACAAGACGATCTACGATCTCGCGTCGCTCACGAAGGTCGTCGGCACGACCACCGCGGTGATGATCCTGTTCGACGAGGGGAAGATCCATCTCGACGATCTCGTCTCGAAGTTCATCCCCGAGTTCACCGGCGGTGGGAAGGAGCGGGTGACCCTGCGTCTCCTGCTCGAGCATCGCTCCGGCCTGCCGGCGGGACGCGATCTCTGGCGCCTGGCGCATACCCCCGACGAGGCGCGCGCGGCGGTGATCGCCACGCCGCTCATCGCCCAGCCTGGCGAGTACTACGAGTACTCCGACCTCGGCGCCGACGTGCTCGGGTTTGTCGTGGAGGCCGTCAGCGGGCAGCGGCTCGATGAGTTTCTCGACGCCCGCGTGTTCGCGCCGCTGAAGATGGCAGACACGCACTTCCGGCCTGACCCGTCGCTGCGCGGACGCATCGCCCCCACCGAGCTTACCCCGCCCCGCGGATATCCTCTGCGCGGGGAGGTGCATGACGAGAACGCCTACGCGCTGGGCGGCGTGGCCGGCCATGCGGGGATCTTCAGCACGGCCAGCGATCTCGCGATCTTCGCGCAGATGCTGCTGAACGGGGGCACCTACAACAGCACGCGGATCGTCGCCGATTCCACGGTCGCGCTCTTCACGAAACGCGCGGCCGGCACGCGGGCGCTCGGGTGGGATACCTGCGCCGGCGAGTACGGCTGTGGGAAATACATGAGCAAGAATGCGTACGGCCACACCGGCTTCACGGGCACGTCGCTCTGGATCGATCCGGACCGGGACATGTTCGTGGTACTGTTGACCAACCGGGTTCATGCCGCGAAGGCACGTCGGCCGGCCAAGGTGATCAGCGACGTCCGCGCCGACCTGGCCGATGCATCGGCGCTCGCGGTGACGGACCTCCGGAGCGGTGTGCTCAGCATGCCCGCCTCCTTCCGCGCCGATCGCGCGGTGGGGTGGAACCGGCCCGAGCACGTGGCCCGGTCCAGGAGCGCCAAGGCACGTGCAGCCCGTGCGCGCGCGCATGCCCGCGCGCGGGCGGCCAAGGCGAAGGCGGCCAAGGCGAAGGCCAGCAGAAAGTCGCGTCACTAGCAGGACGCCGTGCGCCCCACCCGCACCGAACGCCCGCCGCGCGGCGGGCGTTCGTCGTTGCGGCGGTTGCGGCCGCTGGTGATACTCCAGAGTCCCACATGGAGTACCGCATCATGTCCACAGACCCCAGCACACCCGCTCCGGACGCCGCGCCGACCGTACCGCCCGGCAGCGGCGCTGCCTTCGCCGATGTGAGCCTCGAGCAGGCCAAACTGGCGCTGCGGAAGGTGAAGGACCCCGACCTCAATCTCAACATCGTGGATCTGGGGCTCGTCTACGACGTGCGCGTCACCGGTGCCGACGTCGAGGTGGACATGTCGCTCACGTCGCCCGGGTGCCCCAGTGGTCCGGAGATCATGGCCGACGCGGAGCGCATCCTGAAGGCGATGCCGGGGGTGGGCACGGTGACGATCAATTTGGTGTGGTCGCCTTTCTGGACGCCGGATCGGATCGAGCCCCGGGTCAGGGCGTACATGGGGTTGTAGCGCCCTACTCTTTGTATGGCGATCCGTCGTCCGCTGCGGCGCGCTTGGCTCTCGGCGCGCGCGGCGGTTTCTTGCCCGTGCTGCCCTTCCGGTGCGGCTCGAGTGCCTTCACGAATGCCTCGCCGAGCTCACCGGCCTGCCAGCGCCGCAGCTCCGTGACCTCGAGCAGCTCGTCCACCGTCGCAGGATTGCGGCGCGCGACCGCTTCCATGC
>JALYXJ010000245.1 GCA_030947165.1 Gemmatimonadota bacterium | reverse complement strand
ACGACATGCACCCGATCCTCGCGGCGATCGTGGACGACGGCAAGCTGCTCGAGTTCCAGGAGCACTTGGCGCGCGAGATGATCTGCGCCGACGCACGTATCCACGGGGTGCCCGTCGGCATCATCGCCAATCAGCGAGGCCTCATCAAGGGGCGCCCCGGCGAGAAGCCGCGCTTTGGTGGCATCGTGTACGCCGAGAGCGCCGAGAAGGTCGCGTTCTTCATCGAGCGATGCGATCGGGAGGGGATTCCGCTGCTGTTCGTGCAGGACGTGTCCGGATTCATGGTCGGTCCGGAGTCGGAGCACGAAGGCGTCATTCGCTCCGGCGCGCGATTCGTCGAGGCCATGGCCACCGCCCGTGTCCCCAAGCTCGTGCTCACGGTGAACCACGCGTCGGGTGCCGGCTACTATGCGATGGCGGGGCAGGGATTCGATCCCGACTTCATCTTCTCCTGGCCAACCGGCCGCATGGCCGTGATGGAAGGGGAGAGCGCCGTGCAGGCTGTGCACGGTCCTGCCCTGATGAAATCTGCCGCGCAGAAGCGTGCGCTCGCGCCCGACACCCAGCGGGCCGTGGACGAGATGCGCGAGGACTACGAGCATCAGCTCGACGCACGGTACGCGGCCGCTCGTGGCTACGTCGACGCGATCATCTACCCCGAGGAGACGCGCGACGTGCTCGCCCTTGCGCTTCGTGCCGCACTGTCGAATCCAGGGCCGCATCTCGGGCCCTTCGTGTTGCCGCAGGGCTGTTGACGTGCCGGCCACTCGACGGACGAGGCAAACAGAATCCACGGAACGAGCGGAAAGATGACTGCATCAAGGAACGACCCCAACCGCATCGTCCGCGTCGCCTCCGGCCAGGGCTTCTGGGGCGATTGGCTCGACGCGCCGCGGCGGCAGGTGGAGGGGGGCCCGGTCGACTATCTGATGCTCGACTATCTCGCCGAAGTCACGATGTCCATTCTGCAGAAGCAGAAGGAGCGCGACCCACAGATGGGCTACGCGCGCGACTTCATCGATGCGATGGAGAGCGTGCTGCCGGCCGTGGTGGAGCGCGGTGTGAAGGTCATCGCGAATGCGGGCGGGGTGAACCCGGTGTCGTGCGCACGCACCGTGCTCGAGGTGGCGCGCGCCCGCGGCGCAGCGGGCAAGGTGAGGGTCGGCATCGTGACCGGCGACGACCTCCTGCCGCGCCTGGACGAGCTGCTCGGCGCCGGACATCCGCTCACGCACATGGAGACCGGCGAATCATTGGCGACCGTTCGCGATCGCGTGCTCTCGGCGAACGCGTACATCGGGTCCACGCCGATCGTCGAGGCGCTGGCGAAAGGCGCAAATGTCGTCGTCACGGGCCGCTCCACCGATACGGCCCTCACGATGGCGCCCCTTCGCCATGAGTTCGGATGGGGCGCGACCGACTGGGACAAGCTGGCCGCCGGCATCATCGCCGGACACATCATCGAGTGCGGCGCGCAGTGCTCCGGCGGCAACTGCCTGTATGACTGGCGCAACATCCCCGATCTGGCCAACGTCGGCTATCCGATCGTCGAGGCGAGGGCCGACGGTACGTTCACGATCGTGAAGCACCCGGGCACGGGCGGCCGCATCAACGTGCAGTCCGTCACCGAGCAATGCGTCTACGAGATGGGCGATCCCCGGAGCTACATCACGCCGGATGTCGTCGCCGACTTCACGTCGATCCACCTTGCGGACGACGGTGTCGACCGGGTGCGCGTACACGGCATCACGGGACGCCCGGCGACCGAGAAGTTGAAAGTATCGATCGCCTATCGTGCCGGCTTCAAGGCGGTCGGCACGCTGGTCTACGCCTGGCCCGACGCGCTGGAGAAGGCCCAGCTCGCCGATCGCGTGCTGCGTGAGCGACTCGACACGATGGGCCTGAAGTTCGACCAGCTCCTCACCGAGTTCGTCGGCGTGAACGCGACGCACGGCCCGCTGGCCGAACGGCGCGGCGAGGCGCAGGAAGTGCAGCTTCGGGTCGGCGTTCGCTCCCCCGACCGTAAGGCCGTCGAGCGCTTCACGCGAGAGATCGCGCCGCTCGTACTGAACGGACCGCCTAGCGTCACCGGGTTCGCCGGGGGACGCCCCAAGGTCGAGGAGATCGTCGCCTACTGGCCCGCTCTCGTCGACAAGACGGTCGTGCAGACCAAGGTCGAGGTGCTCGCGTGAAGGTGCGCCTGGTGGACATCGCGCATGCCCGATCCGGCGACAAGGGCGACACCGCCAACGTGGGGGTGATCGCGCTCAGGCCTGAGTGGTACGACCTCATCGCCGAGCAGCTCACGCTCGATCGCGTCCGCCGCCACTTCACCGGCGTGATCACCGGCGACGTGGAGCGGTTCGAGCTGCCCAATCTGGGCGCGCTCAACTTCCTGTTGCACGGCGCCCTCGATGGCGGCGGCACGCTCTCGCTCAAGACCGACGCACAGGGGAAGGTCTTCTCGACCGCGATGCTGCGCATGGTGCTCGATGTGCCCGACGCTCGCGCCCGATCGCTCGGCCTGCCACCGGCCCCCCCCCGTCCCGATGAGCAACATCCGACTCCTGCGCGATGGCGCCGTGGGGCGCATCATCCTCGCGCGACCGGACAAGCGGAACGCCCTCGACCGTCAGATGGCCGAAGACCTCTTTGCCGCGCTCGCCCAGTTCGAGAACGATGCTGCCTGTCGCGTCATCCACCTCGGTGGCGAGGGCGAGGACTTCAGCGTGGGCGCGGATCTCGAGGAGTGGGAGCGCGCCATGGAAGCGGGCACCGGCGATTCGCACCGGCAGGACGCCGAGGCGTTCGGGCGCGTGCTGCTGGCGATCCGCGCGCTCATGAAGCCGGTGGTCTGCACCGTGCGGGGCCGCGCGCTCGGGGACGGCGCCGGCCTCGCAACGGCGTGCGATCTCGTGCTCGCCCACGAAGGTGCGGAGCTTGGCTATCCCGAGGTGCGCATCGGCTTCGTGCCGGCCCTCGTGATGACGATGCTGCGCCGCTCGGTGGGCGAGAAGCACGCGGCCGATCTCGTGCTCACCGGTCGGATCATCAACGCCGACGAAGCCGAGCGGATCGGGCTCGTGAGTCGCGTCGTGCCGGCGGCGACGTTCGACGAGGACATCAACGCCACCCTCGAGCAGATCAGCCGGTCTCCTGCCACCGCGCTCGCGCTCACGAAGTGGCTGCTCTACAAGCTCGACGCACTCTCGTTCGAGGACGGCATCGCCGCCGGCGTCGTGACGAACGTGGAAGCGCGGGCGACCGAGGACTTCAAGGCGGGGTTGCGCAAGTTCATGGCGTGGAAGGCCAAGCCGGAATGAGGACGCTGCTCTGGGTGCGCGCCGCGCTCGCATTGATCGGTGTTGCGGTCTGGGGCTGGGGCTACCGCACCGACGACCCGCAGGTCAGGCTGGTCGGCATGGTAATCCTCCTCGTGACGTTGCTGCTGCGTTTCGTGCCGAAGCGGTGGCTGGGAGAGGGCGATCCGCCGAAGTAGGAAGCGGTGTTGCGCATTTGCTGGCCGTTGCTCATCGCCCACTACGGTGTTGGCGCAGGAGGCTGGACTGGCATCGGGAACAACACCGCGATGGGCGTTGTGCAATTGCCAGCAAGACCGCAACGGCGCCAACTTCAATCGATGCGGGGCTGCATTAATCCACTCTAAAGCGTTATGTTTCAACGTTATGCCGCGCCTCCCCACCCCCGAGCTCCTCGCACCCGCCGGTTCGCTCGACGCCGTTCGGGCCGCGCTCGCCAACGGGGCGGATGCGGTCTATCTGGGCGCCGATCGGTTCAATGCCCGCGATGAAGGCGCCCAGCTCACGCTGACTGAAGTCGGGGAGGCCTGCCGCCTCGCGCACGAGCGCGGGCGCCGGATCTACCTCACCTTCAACATCCTGCTCAAGCCGGCCGAGCTCGCCGAGGCGCTCATGTTCCTTGGCGACGCGATGGATCTGGGGGTCGACGCCGCCATCGTGCAGGACATCGGCGTCGTCCGCCTGATCCAGCGCATCTACCCGGGCTTCGAGATCCACGGCTCCACGCAGATGACCGTGCACGACGAGAGCGGCGCGCGCGTGATGCGGGAGCTCGGGATCGAGCGCGTCGTCCTCGCCCGCGAGAACACCCTCGACGACATCCGCGCCATTCGCGCGGCTGTCCCGGAGCTCGGTCTCGAGACCTTCGTGCACGGCGCGCTCTGCATCTCGTATAGCGGGCAGTGCTTCATGTCCGGCATGATCTCCGAGCGCAGCGCCAACCGCGGCTCGTGCGCGCAGTCGTGCCGCAAGGACTATGTGCTCGACGACGTGACCAATCACGTCGAGCTCGATCGCGGCTACCTGATCTCGGCGAAAGATCTCGCGGCTCACGATCATCTCGCCGAGATCGCCGACGCCGGCGTCGGCTGCCTCAAGGTCGAGGGACGCAAGAAGAAGCCGGAATACGTGGCGACCGTCACGCACGGCTACCGCACCTTCCTCGACCGGCTCGCCGAGGGCGATCGCACGCCGCCGCCGGCGGCTGACGTGGACCCGCTCGTGCAGATCTACAGCCGCGGCAACACCGGCGGCATGTACGGCGGGCGCGCGGGACGCAGCTACATCACCCGCGAGCATCCGGACAACCGGGGTCGCGAGCTCGGGGTCGTGCTCGGCCACGACAGCGCGGCGCACGAGCTCATCGTCCAGGTCAGCACCCCCCTCATGG
>JALYXJ010000242.1 GCA_030947165.1 Gemmatimonadota bacterium | reverse complement strand
CAATGGCGCCGTCACCGCCATCAACAATGCCCGTGCGCGCACGGCCGGCTTGCCCACGTACGTGGCCCCCGCCGGCGCGACCGGCGCGGACATCAGGACGCAGATCATCGAGGAGCGTCGTCGCGAGTTCTTCGTGGAAGGCCATCGCCTCGGCGACATGCGGCGCTACGGCATTGCCTTCACGCCCGCCGCCGGCGTGGCGTACCAGTACGGTGGAGTGTACGGCACCCAGACCTGCTTCCCGCTGCCGGACGTGGAGCGCATCAACAACCCGACCATCGCCGGAACTGCGCCATGATCGCGCCGCGGTGCACGAGGGTTGGAGTCGCAGTCGCCGGGGTGTTCACTTCGGGGCAGGATTTATGGCCCCGGCCGCGTTCCTCCCAACGTTACTCAACGATGAATCGGATGCGATCGCTTCTGCTGACCTCGGCCGCGCTCGGTGCCGCGGCGCTCTTTCCGAGCGACTCGGCCTGCGCGCAGGGCACCCGTCTGCTTCGGCATCCCAGCATCAGCCGAGATGCGATCGCGTTCGAGTACGGCGGCGACCTGTGGTCGGCCTCGCGCGCCGGCGGCAGCGCGCGGCGGCTCACGGCAACCCCGGAGATGGACACCGATCCGGCGTACTCGCCGGACGGCACGCTGATCGCCTTCACGCACATGAGCGGCGCGGGCGGCGCGAGCGACGTCTACGTGATGCCTGCGGCCGGCGGTGACGCGAGGCGGCTCACGTTCTATCCGGGCGTGAATCGCGTCCGCGGATGGACCCCTGATGGCCGGCGGATCGTCTTCGGCACCGATCGCGTGAGCGCGCCGCAGTCGTCGTACCTCCGGCTGTTCACCGTATCGAAGGACGGCGGGGCCGAGGACGCGCTCCCGATGCCGCGCGCCTTCTCCGGCACGCTCTCGCCCGATGGGCGGCGCGTCGCGTACGAGGAGATCTCGATGGTGTTCATTCCGGGCTGGTTCGAGGCCAGCGGGTGGCGCCACTACCGCGGGGGCCGGACGCATCCAATCAACATCATGAATCTCGCCGACCACTCGGTGGAGAAGCTGCCCTGGAAGGACAGCAACGACTCCCAACCGATATGGGTCGGCAACACGGTGTACTTCCTGTCTGACCGCAACTTCACCACGAACGTCTTCTCGTATCGCCTCGACACGAAGGAGCTGAAGCAGCTCACCACGCACGACGACTTCGACGTGGCCAACCTGTCGGCCACCGACGATGGCGTCGTCTACGAGCAGGGCGGCTGGCTGCACCTGATCGATCCGCGCACCGGCGCCGCGCGCCAGCTCGCGATCGACGTGGCGGGCGACTTCGCGTGGGCCCGCCCGCAGTTCAAGAAGGTGGCACCGATGATCCGCGAGGCGGCACTGTCGCCCACCGGCGCGCGCGCGGTGTTCGAGGCGCGCGGCGACATCTTCACCGTGCCCGGGGAGAAGGGCGACTGGCGCAACCTCACGCGCAGCTCGGGCGCGCACGATCACAGCCCCGCCTGGTCGCCCGATGGCTCGCAGGTGGCCTGGCTCTCCGACCAGAGCGGCGAGTTCCAGCTCATGATCGGCGACCAGCTCGGCGCCACGAAGCCCCGCGCCATCGCCCTTCCCAGTACCGCCTTCTTCACGCAGCTCGCGTGGTCGCCCGACGGCAAGCGCGTGACCGTGGAAGACAACCACCTGAACCTCTGGGTGATCGACCTCGCCTCGGAGCACGCGACGAAGATCGACACCGACACCTGGAACACGCCCGGGCGTGGGTTCGACGCCGCCTGGTCGCCCGACTCGCGGTGGTTGACGTACTCCAAGAGCCTCCCCAGTCATCTGCGCGCCATCTTCGTCCGGTCACTCGCCGACGGGAGGTCGTTCCAGCTCACCGACGGCTTCGCCGACGCCACCTCGCCCGCGTTCGACGCCGGTGGACGCTATCTGTACTTCCTCGCGAGCACGGATGTCGGCCTCCGCACCAGCTGGCTCGACATGAGCCAGCTCGACCATCAGATCCGCCGCGTTCCCTATCTCGTAGTCCTGCGCGCCGAGGATCCATCTCCACTGCTCCCCGAGTCGAGCGAGGAGCCGGCGACGGCCGCTCGCGGCGCGCCCCTCGTGCCGCCGCGCGCTCCCGCCGCCGCCCGTCCGGCCACCCCGGACTCCGGTGTGAAAGTGGAGTCCGCTGGCCGTCCCGCCGTCCGCATCGACGAGCCGGGGATCCGGCAGCGGATCATCGCCCTCGGTGTTCCCGGCGGCGATCTTGAGCAGCTCACCGCCGGCAGTGCCGAGACCTTCTTCTTCGCGGAGCGCGCCGCGCCCTCAGCGGGCAGCGCACTCAAGCTCCAGCGATTTCAGATCAAGGACCGCGCAGTCACCACGGTGCTGGAGGGGCTCCGGTCGTTCAGCGTATCGGCCGATACCAAGAAGCTCCTTTACTCTGCCGGCGCGGGCGCGAACGCGCGCTGGGGCATCGTGTCCACCGAGAAAGCCGTCAAGGTGGGCGACGGCGTGCTGAACCTGGCGCAGCTCGAGATGCAGGTGGACCCGCCGGTCGAATGGGCGGAGATCTTCCGCGAGGCCTGGCGCATCCAGCGCGAGTACTTCTACGACGCGAGCATGCATGGCGCCGACTGGAAGGCCGTGTACGACAAATACAGTCCGCTGGTCCCGTGGGTACGGCATCGCGCGGACCTCGGATACCTGATGGCGCAGGTGGGCGGCGAGCTCACCGTCGGACACTCGTATCTCACGGGAGCGGGCGACGAGTCGTCTGCGACACCGACGACGACGGGCCTCCTCGGCGCCGACTACGCCGTGGAGAACGACCGCTATCGCATCAAGCGCATCTACAGCGGTGAAAGCTGGAATCCCGAGCTGCGCGCGCCGCTGACCGGACCGGGCGTGCACGTGGTCGTGGGCGACTACCTGCTCGAGGTGGACGGCCGGCCCGTGACGGCGAGTCGCAGCGTCTACGAGCCGTTCGAGGAAACCGCCGGGCGCCAGATTGTCATTCGCGTCGGACCGAATCCGTCGGCGGAGGGCTCGCGGCTCGTGACGGTCGTGCCCGTGCCGAGCGAGGACGCGCTGCGCACGCGCGCCTGGATCGAGGACAATCGGCGCAAGGTGGACTCGCTCTCGAATGGGCGCCTCGCCTACGTGTGGCTCCCAAACACCGGGGCGGCCGGCTACACCGCATTCACCCGCTACTTCTTCGCGCAGCAGGACAAGCAGGGCGCGATCATCGACGAGCGCTACAACCACGGCGGCATGGTGGCCGACTTCATCGTGGGCGAGCTGAGTCGGCGCCAGACCGGCGGATTCGCCATGCGCGATGGACTCGTGGCCACCTCGCCCACCGCCGGGATCTTCGGACCGAAGGTGATGCTGATCAATGAGTCGGCGGGCTCCGGCGGGGACGCGCTGCCGTACAACTTCCGCGTCAATCAGATCGGCCCGCTCATCGGCACGCGGACGTGGGGCGGCCTGGTGGGCACCACCGGCACGCCGCCCACCATCGACGGCGGCGGCGTCACGGCGCCCAGCCTCGCGTTCTTCGACCTGAAGAACCGCTGGTCGATCGAGAACGAGGGCGTCGCGCCGGACATCGAGGTGGAGAACGATCCGGCGTCGGTGATTGCCGGCCATGATCCACAGCTCGAGCGCGGCGTGCAGGAGGCGTTACGCCTGCTCGATCGCGCCACGACGCCGCACATCGCCCGTCCACGTCCGATCGACCGGACCTCCAGATCTGCGGGGACTCGCTGATGCGACGCTCCGCCACTGTCGCCGCCGCCGTTGCGGCGTTGTCGGCCGCTCCCCTCGCCGCGCAGCAGCATCCGGCCCCTGACTGGGCCGCCTTCGACCGTTACGTGGCGCAGGCAGCGCGCGACTGGAAGGTGCCCGGCCTCGCCATCGCCG
>JALYXJ010000216.1 GCA_030947165.1 Gemmatimonadota bacterium | reverse complement strand
CCCCCCAGTCGATGGCCATCCAGCGGCCGCGATCGGCGGGCATCATGTGATCGCCGTCACCCCTCGCGCATCTGCACGAAGAACTCGCGATTGTTCTTGGAGCGCGACATCTGCTTGAGCAGGAACTCGATCGACTCCGCCTCCGGCATGTCGGCCAGGAAGGTGCGCAGCAGCGTGACGCGATTGAGCTCCTCGGGGCTGAAGAGGAGCTCTTCCTTGCGCGTGCCCGACCGGTTGATGTCGATCGCCGGATAGATGCGCTTCTCGGCGATCTCGCGCGCGAGCACGAGCTCCATGTTGCCGGTGCCCTTGAACTCCTCGAAGATCATCTCGTCGGCGCGCGAGCCCGTCTCCACCAGCGCGGTGGCGATGATCGTGAGCGAGCCGCCGTCTTTGACGTTGCGCGCCGCGCCGAAGAACTTCTTCGGCTTCTCCATCGCCTTGGCGTCGAGCCCGCCCGACATGATCTTGCCGCCGCTCGGGATCACCGTGTTGTGCGCGCGCGCCAGGCGCGTGATGGAGTCGAGCAGAATGACGACGTCCTTGCCCGACTCGACGAGCCGCTTCGCCTTCTCGATCACCATGTCCGCCACCTGCACGTGCCGCGTGGCGTCTTCGTCAAAGGTGGAGCTGATCACCTCGCCCTTCACCTCGCGCTGCATGTCCGTCACCTCTTCGGGGCGCTCGTCGATCAGCAGCACGATGAGCGTGACCTCCGGATGATTCTCGGTGATGGAGTTCGCGATCTTCTGGAGCAGGATCGTCTTGCCGGCACGGGGCGGCGCCACGATGAGCCCGCGCTGTCCCTTCCCGATCGGGGCGATGAGATCCATCACGCGCATGCTCAGGTCGCCGTCGCCGCTCTCGAGTCGCAGACGACCATCCGGATAGCGCGGATTCAGGTTGTCGAACGCGATGCGCGCCTTCGCCCCCTCCGGCTCTCCTCCATTCACCGTCTCGACCTTGAGCAGCGCGAGATAGCGCTCCCACTCCTTGGGCGGACGGACCTGCCCGGAGACCGTGTCGCCCGTGCGGAGGTCGAAGCGCTTGATCTGCGACGGGGAGACGTAGATGTCGTCGGGACTGTAGAGGTAGTTCCAATCCTGACTGCGCAGGAAGCCGTAGCCTTCCGGGAGCACCTCCAGCACTCCCTCGCCCACAAGCGTCTCCTCGCCGTCGAGCAGGCGCTGCTCGATGCGGAAGATCAGGTCCTGCCGCCCCAACGCGCCGTGTGACACGACCGCCAGTGTGTCGGCCATGTCGTGCAGCTCGGGCATCGATTTTCGCTTGAGCTCAGCGATGTTCACAGAGTGCGTCGGGGGGGCGTGCGCGAGAATGGGGGAGGGCACGTCGATCAGCGGGCGCACGTCAGGCGGCAAAGCGATCGGCGGGCGGTACGGAGCCTCGGACGCGCCTGATCGGTGGCGCAAGTCCGCGAAGGTCCGTGCGGCATGCGAAGGTTAGAAGCGACCCGGGAGGGGGTCAAGAGCGGCAAGGAGAGCGCAATCAGAAGCTTATGTAGCGGGAGGGATGCTTCTTGAGGTCGGCGAGGAGGAGTGCCATCTCCTGCTGCGCCTCGGCGACTGCGTTCCGAAGCGCGCTATCGGACACAGCGCGGCCGGCCGTGCCGCGTCCCGCCGCCAGGTTCGCCTGCAGTAGCGTCAGCTCGTTTCGGATGTCGCCGACCTCCTCCGCGAGTGTGCTGTCTTTCCGGAATCGACCGAGGGACGTGTTCGGTGAGGCGAGCAGTGCGCGTACCGAGTCCGCGCGGGCCATCACGCGCTGCGCGCGCACGGTCAACCCACCTCGCATGATGAAGCCGGCCGTGCCACCGCCCGACAGACGGTCCATCAGCTGCGTCGCGCGGCTCTGGGCTCTGCCCAGATCACGCAAGCCAGGCCCATGCATCATCGCGCCGGCTGTTCCGTCGGTGCCCTCGAGCTCCCGAGCGAGGAGCTTCAAATTGCTGATGATGGCGGGAACCTCTTTGGTGGCGGTGGCGAACTGCCCGGTCGCCCCTTCGACGTCGGCCTGCGGCTTGGTGCGTACGGTGTCATTGGCCCGCAGCGGCCTGGCGCCCTGGGGGTCGGCCGAGAGATACACGACGGGCGGCCCGACGATACTTCCGCCCGATCGTATCTGGGCCTGCGCATCGTTCCGCATCGCGCTGCGATACGCTTCCAGCACTTCCATCTCGATCTGGATGCGGCGCGCCGTGTCGGCGCTCGCCGGCAGGAAGCGAATGCCGATGATCTTCCCGATCTTCTGCCCGTTCAGCCACACCTCGGAGCCCGGCGTCACTCCGCGAGCCTCGCCGACGAGGGCGTACAGCCGGAACGTGTCGCCGTGCAACGCGCCCACTCGGAGGAACTTGAGAATGGCGACGGCCACGATCGCGATCCCGACGACCGCGACGAGGCCACCGCGGACGTCAGACCAGGACAGCCGACGCGCCATGAGGCGAGGGAAGGGATGAGAGGCGGGGCGGGAAGTGCCGGAGGGCGAATTCGGAAACCGATCTGAGCAAGCCCCGGACCACGGCCCCCCTCAAGGGGGAAGCGGACGGCCGACGTACGAGCGAGTTGGCTTCCAATGACGCCGGGGCGCTGTGGCAACCACTCGACAGCCTGTATCGTGAGCGCGACGAATGGGAGCGGCGCCCGTTCGAGGATCGGCGCGCAAGCTCAATGAAGACAACGTGTTCCACGACGTCGTTTGGCGACCGGGAGGTAGCTGAGAGTTTGCGCACCCCGACAACCGGTCTCTTCCATAAGGAGCAGTTCCGTGACGATTCCCCAGCGTCTTACCAGCGCCGTTGCATCGCTGGCCCTCCTCGTCGTTTCCGCGCTTCCCGCCAAAGCCCAGCTCACGACGTACACCTTTACGGGTGCCGAGCCGACGTTGGGCACACGCCTCACTCGTAACGGTGTTGCCTCGACCTTCGCCACTCCGAAGCCCTTCCTGGAACGATTGGGGTCGGACCGTTCCCATACGTCACCTTCACCTTCCTCAACCCCTTCGGGGACCCATCGCCGTTCTTTGTTGCGACCACGCCTACGGGGTCGGCTGCCTTCAATCCGTTCTTCTCTGTCTACGCCGGCAGCTTCGACCCATCCAATCTCGCCCTGAACTACCTTGGCGATGCCGGCGAGAGCTGCTCGACCTGCGTACCGTTCAGCGTGCTCGCACCGACCGGCAACGTCCTGGTCGTCGTCAACAAGGTGACCCCCAACGATGTCAACACCTTTTCCTTCGAGACAAGCTTCGTCCCCACGGCGGTCCCGGAACCAGCGAGCGTCGTCCTCCTGGCCACAGGTCTCGCAGCCATGGCCGTGGTGACCGGGCGCCGTCGTCGCGCGATGCTCGGCTGAATCTGGAAGAACTGCACGTACGGATGCGCGAAAACCCCCGCAAGAGCTTGCACGCTCTCGCGGGGGTTTCGGTTTGCTGGAGTGCGCGCGGCGGGATTCGAACCCACGACCTCTTGCTCCGGAGGCAAGCGCTCTATCCAGCTGAGCTACGCACGCAGACCGCGCTCGTCCGCGGCGGGTTTTCCGTCGCATGAGCACGAGTAGAATGGTGTAGTTTAACCCGTCCGCCGGTCACTTACAAGCAACCAGCACTCCTGCATTCCTCCTCGCGCGCATGCTCCTTCGTCGCCTCTATCACGACCCCCTCGCCCAGGCCGGCTACCTCATTGCCTGCCAGGCCACCAAGGAAGCGATCGTGGTGGATCCATTGCGCGATCCTGCGCCGTACATCGACGCCGCGCGCCAGGACGGGGTGCGGATCACGTACGTGACCGAGACGCACATCCATGCCGATTTCCTGTCGGGCGCTGCCGACCTCGCACGGGCCAGTGGCGCACGACTCCTCCTCTCCGGCGAGGGACCGGGTGTGGCCGGATACGACCACGCCGCGTACCCCGATGCGCGTTGGCTCTGCGACGGGGATCGGCTCCTGATCGGGCGCGTCCGGCTCGACGTCATGCACGTGCCCGGGCACACCCCTGAGCACATCGCCTTCGTGGTCACGGACACCGCCGCCGGCGACGCACCGATGGGCATCGTCTCCGGCGATTTTCTCTTCGTCGGCGACGTCGGCCGTCCGGACCTGCTCGAGAAAGCAGCGGGGATGCAGGGGACGATGGCCGACTCCGCACGACAGCTGTTCGCGTCGCTCGAGCGACTCGCGACCCTCCCTGATTATCTGCAGATCTGGCCGGGCCACGGTGCCGGCTCCGCCTGCGGCAAGTCGCTGGGCGCCGTGCCGCAGAGCACCCTCGGCTACGAGCGGCGAACCAACTGGGCGCTGGGTGTGACGGACGAATCGACCTTCGTGGCGAAGGTGCTGGCCGGCCAGCCGGAGCCGCCGGCGTACTTCGCGCGGATGAAGAAGCTGAATGCCACTGGAGCTCCTCCGCTCTCGACGCGCCGCGAGATGCAGGAACCGGATCTGCGTCGAGCGCTGGAGAAGGGCGCGTTGGCGGTCGACGTTCGGCCTCCCGCGGAGTTCGCGGCAGGACACCTCGCGGGATCGATCAACGTGCCGCTCGGCAACTCATTTCTCACCTGGGCCGGTTCCGTGATCCCGGCAAGTCGCGACGTGGTGCTCGTCGGGTCACCGGCGATTTGCGCCGATGCGGGCATCGCGATGAACCAGTTGCACCTCATCGGACTCGGTCGCGTGCTGGGCGTGCTCGCGCCGGAACGGCTGTCCGCGGTGGCGACAGCGCCGCTGCAGACCCTGCCCACAGTCGACGCGCGCGCGCTGGGTGCGGGCGCGGCGCC
>JALYXJ010000188.1 GCA_030947165.1 Gemmatimonadota bacterium | reverse complement strand
GTCCCGAGGGGGAGGGCCTAGCAGCGACCCAAACCACAGCATCCCAGCAAACCACAGAGGAAAACGGCGCGCAGCATCCTAACAGACCCCGCAGAAGAGCAGCGAACAGCATTCCAACAAACCACGGAACATTCTTGCAAAGCACAGGAAGAACAGCGAACTGCATTCCAACAACCACAGAAAGAACAGCGAACAGCATTCTATCAACCACAGAGGACACTGCTTTGGAAGTTCCTCTGTGCCCTCTGTGTCCTCTGTGGTTTTCAAGCAGTTCCTTTGCAGTCAGTGGTTTGTTGAAGCAGCTCCCTCGCTCTCTACGGTTTGTTCAAGCAGTTCCCTCACGGTCCACGCTTGGTGAAAGCAGTGCTCTGACCCTCTGTGGCTTATCCAAGCAGTTCTCTCAGGGCGTCGAGGCGGGCGGCCGCCTGTGCTTCGTCCCCTGCTCATACGAATAGGCGAGACCGATCAACACCGGCTCACTCCACGCGCGACCGAATAACGTCATCCCGGCCGGCAGCGACCGGCGCGTGTAGCCCATGGGTACCGTGATCGCCGGAAAGCCCGTGCTTGGCGAGAAGAGCTGACTGTTGTCGCCGGCCGGCGTGTTCAGATCGCCAATCAGTCGCGGCGGGTTGCTCCATGTCGGATAGAGGAGGGCGTCGAGCCGGAGCGTGTCCATCATCGTCGTCACCGCGGTGCGCAGCCAGGCGCGGAAGTCGTCGCGGCTGCGGCAGCCGGGGTTGCGCGCGGGCGGCAGCGACTCCGCCTGGGCGGCCTCGAGCCGCGGGCGGATCGTCGGATGGAAGCGCCCCGACTTGATGATCTCGGCGACCGTATGCACCGGGGCGCGCGGGCCCTGTCGCGCGAGCCAGCCTTCGATGTCGTAGCGAAACTGGTTGCACGAGCCCGTCCACGCCTTGAGATGCTCATCCAGCCCGGCCACGACAACCTGGTCGACGATCGTCGCGCCCTGACGGCGCATGTCGTCGAGCGCGGCGGTGAACACGCGCACCACTTCCGTATCCGTCGTCGGCCGCTCGTAGGCCTGGCGCAGGACGCCGATGCGCGCGCCGCGTAGCGCATCGCGGTTCAACGATGTCATGTAGTCGGCGACGCGATGACCCCGCGAGCGGGCCGTTACGGTGTCCGCCGCGTCCTCGCCAGCCACGACCTGGAAGATCGCGACCGCGTCCGCGACCGTGCGCGCGATCGGGCCGGCGATATCGGCTGCGAGATTCAGCGGTGCGACGCCGTCTCGGCTCGTCAACCCCATCGTCGAGCGGATGCCGACGAGCGCCTGGTGCGACGACGGGCCACGAATCGAGTTGCCGGTGTCGGTGCCGAGCGCGGCTTCGCCGAGATTGGCCGCGACGGCGGCGGCCGATCCGCCGCTCGAGCCGGCCGTGACGCGATCCAGCGCGTACGGATTCTTCGTGTAGCCGGGGAGGATGGAGCTGACCGTCTCGTATGGCGTGAACGCGAACTCCGCCATGTTCGACTTGGCGAGCACGATCGCGCCGGCCTCGCGGATGCGGCGCACCATGAACGCGTCCTGCGCCGGCCGCATCCCCTCGAGCGAGAGCGAGCCTGCCGTCGTCGGCAGGTCGGCGGTCTCGAAGTTGTCCTTCACGATGATCGGGATGCAGTGCAGCGGCCCGGTCAGACCGCCTCGGCGGGCGTGGCGGTCGAGCGAGTCGGCGACGTCGAGCGCGTTCGGATTGACGACGATGAGTGAGTTGATGGCTGGTCCGGCGTGGTCGTACGCCTCGATGCGGCGCAGGTACGCATTTACGAGACTTCGACAGGTGAGCGTGCCGGCGCGCATCGCGGCGTGGATGTCGGCGATCGTGGTCTCGGTGACGTCGAACGCCACGGCGGGCCTCGCGGACTGCGCGGCAGCAGATGCGGCACAAAGCGGGAGGAGAGTGGCGGCGGCGAGGCGCAACGTGCGCATGAGAGATCTCAGGTGGAAGAGGAGAATCGAACTGGGCCAAATGTGCAGCCGCCGCGTCGGTATGTCATCCCGCAGGAGCGGCCGAAGGCCGCGAGTGCGAGATGACATGCAAGCCATGCTGACGCTTTGTACGTCCCCATCGCATCTTCATGCCGTGGACACCCGCCTCCTTCTCGCCTGGCTGCACCTCCTCGCCCTCGCGGTCGGCGTCGGTGGCGTGTGGTCCCGCGCCCGCGCGCTGCGCCATTTCCTGCGCGACCCGGCCGACCTCGGCGCCCTCCGCCGAGCGTACGTCGGCGACCTGTGGTGGGGAGTCGCGCTGGGCGTCTGGCTCGTCACCGGTCTGTGGCGGCTGTTCGGCGGTACGGAGAAGAACTTCACCTGGTACTTCGGCAATCACGACTTCCTTCTCAAGATGGCGCTCGTACTCGCGATCGCCGTGCTCGAAGTGTGGCCGAGGAAGACGCTCTGGCGCTGGCAATCGACCAAGGGCGAGCCCAATCCGCGCGACGCGGGCCGGATCGAGGCGATCAGCTACGTGCAGTGCGCGCTGAGTGTCGGGATCGTGCTCTCGGCGGCCGGCATGGCGCGCGGCTACGGCACTCCCACCGCCGCGCCGGTCGTGACGCCGGTGAGTACAGGTCCGGCGGCCACGAGCACCACGTCGGTCAACGCGGCTGCGACTCCGCCGATCCCGCCGAGCGGCACGGAGACCGTTACCGCTGACGATCTCGCGCTCCTGGCGCGGGAGATCGCGATGCCGCTCGACGGCGTCGATCCCACGACCCTGCACAGCAACTTCGCCGAGCGGCGCGGCGGCGGCACTCGGCAGCATCAAGCCCTCGACATCATGGCGCCGCGCCGCACGCCGGTGAAGTCGGCGGCGAAGGGCCGCGTGCTCAGGCTGTTCACCAGCGTCGACGGAGGGCTGATGGTGTACGCGGCCGATTCGTCGGAGCGGTTCGTCCTCATGTACGCGCATCTCGACGGCTACGCCCCCGCGATGCGCGACGGCGCGCCGCTCGCACGCGGCGAGGTGATCGGC
>JALYXJ010000150.1 GCA_030947165.1 Gemmatimonadota bacterium | reverse complement strand
GGACTCGCTTGACCGAGATTGACCTCGCCCGCGCGTGCCGCGGCGGCCTTGTCGACCGACTGTCCGCACGCGGTCGACGCCCACAGCCCTCCGAAGAGAGCGATACGATTCAATGATTTCATGAGCGCTGTGAGGTCACGGTCCGTGCCACGCCAGAGGCGCGCCGAACGCGACAGGGGAGAAATCCGCATGGATTCCTCCCCTACCCCGCTCCCCATGCGGGTCGTTCGCTACCTCGATGCCGTCGTTCCGGTGCGGGTATCCTGCAGCCAGTAGGCGAACCACTGACGCAGGCGTCCGAGCCGATCGACCAGCAGCCAAGGCTCGCCGGAACGAGAGAGCTCATGCGTCGAGCGAGGGTAGCGCACCAGCTCCACCGGCACGTTCTGCTTCTTCAGCGCCATGAACCAGAGCTCCGCGTTCCCCACCGGCGTGCGGAAATCCTCCTCACTCTGCACCATCAACGTCGGCGTGCGCACCTTCGTCACGTGCCGGATGGGCGAGAGGGTGTCGTACATGGCGAAGTTGTCCCACGGCTTGCCGTAGAACTCGAATTCCGTGAGGCCCTGCGCGTCGGATGCGCCGTACCAGTATGTCCAGTCGCTGATCATCCGGTCCGTCTGCGCCGCCCTGAAGCGGGTGGTCTTCGTGGTGATCCAGGCCGTCATGAAGCCGCCATACGAGCCACCCGTCACGCCCATCCGCGTCGAGTCGACGTCGGCCCGCTTCGCGGCGATGTCCGTCGCCTTCATCAGGTCCTCGTAGTCCTCGGCACCCCATCGGCCGCGCGTCGCGAAGGTGAAGTCGGCGCCGTAGCCACTCGAGCCGCGCGGGTTCGTGAAGAGCACGTACATCCCCTGCGCAGCGAGATTCTGGAATTCGTCGAACCATCCCTCCCCGTACTGCGAGTGTGGACCGCCGTGGACGTAGAGCACCATCGGGTATTTCCGGCCGGCCTGCCATCCGTAGGGCTTCATGAGCCAGCCTTCGATCTCCATCCCTCCCACGGACGGATAGGTGAAGCGCTCCGCGTCGCTGAACGCGATCTCGCTCGTGAGCTTGTCGTTGAAGCTGGTCAGGCGACGCTCGTTCCGGCCGTCGGCATCCGCCACGAAGAGCTCCGTCGGCTTCGTCATGCTCGTGGCGACGTACGCCACCCGCTTGCGCCGCTCGTCGAAGCTGAAGCCACTCATCTTGCGGCGGCCCCCGAGCAGTTGCGTGGGCTGCGTTGTCGCGGGATCGAGGCGAAACAAACCGCTGCTCCCACCCACGTCGGACCAGAAGGCGAGCGTGCCGTCGGCGAGCCACTCGATGCCATTGGGCTCGTAGCGGAAGCTGCTCGCGAGGACGCTGTCCGGCGTGCCGCCGGCGGCATCCACGATGTACACCCGGGCTGCCGCCACTCGGGTGGGCCGGCCCACGAAGGCGATGCGCCGCGAGTCAGGCGACCACGACAGGTCGCTCTCGCTTCCGACCCACCGCGCTACGCGGCGTGGTGTGCCGCCGTCCGTACTCATGACGAACACGTCACTCTCGTTGCGCGGCGCTTCGTCACGCTTCGCGTCATAGGGCAGGAAGGCCAGCGAATCGCGCTCGTGCTCCACGACGGAGTCGGGTCGCAATTCAGCGTCGGCAAGAAAGGCAACCCATTTGCCGTCGGGGCTCACGGCTGCGCCACGATGCGAGTATGCGGCGTGACTGAGCTGCTTCTTGGCACTCCCGTCGAACGATTGGATCCAGAGCTGCGACGGATGCCATACCTTCGCCTCCTTCGCCCCGGGGACGTACCCGCGGTCGTTCGACTTGTAGCGCATGTCGGTGACCTGGCGGCCGTCGAACCGCGCGGCATTCGCCGGCTTGGTGATCGCATCGAACGGCGGGCGGGCCATCGGCTGCATCTTTCCGAACGGATCGTCCTTCAGCTTCGCCGAGTCCGGCGCGGGCGCCGTGTCGGCCTCCGCCCAGACGGCGAATCGGTGGTCGCTCGGCGTGGACCCGTTGGGATATTTCTCGATCTGTGTCGCTTCGCCGCTCGGCTGGTCCATACGAATGGCCCACGCGCTGCCCTTACCGCCCGTACGTGTCGAGGTGAAGAACAGGTAGCGACCGTCCGGCGACCAGCGGGGTGCGCTGCTCTCCGTGCTCGGCGACGTAAAGCGCTGCGGCTCTCCGCCCGTCGTGGGAACGACCCAGACCTCGTTGTGCCGCTTGTTCTCTGCTTCGCGCACCGTGGTGACCGTGAAGGCGACGCGGTCGCCCGACGGCGAGATCGCCGGCGCGCTCACGGTGGTGAGCCTGTACCAGTCGGCGAGCTGGAAGGCCCGGGGAGCGGATGTCGCGGACTGTTGTGCGGTGGCGGGCGTCGCGGCGAGAACGATCGCGAGCGCGAGACGGTTGAGGTGCATCACGGTGGGGGAGTGGGTGAAAGGTCCCGACGGCCGACGCCGGACACTGCTTGAGTATACGCATGATCGGGCTCCGAGCGTTGCCCGGCGCGGAAGCGCACAAATGGGCTGGCAGCAAGCTGCCAACCCATTTGTGGTCGCTCCGGTTCGTGGTGTGCGCCCCACCAGCGCCCAGGCACTCCCCGTCGCTACATCTCTCTATACCCGCTACGCGTCAGCCGGTCTGGCTGTTGCGCCGTCCACGATGTCCTTTCTTGCCACCCTTCTCCCACTCGGCGCGACGCTGCGCAAACTGCTGCACGTTCGCATCGAACTGCTTCTGATTCTCCGGCGTGAGCGCGGACCGGATCTCCGCCCGCTCACGATCCATCAGCGCCTTCATCTTGTCGCGGCCATCCTTGGTGCGATCGAACGCCGCCTTGGCTGCAACGGAATCGCCCTTCTGGCGCGCCGCGCGCGCCTCCTGCATCGCCGGCTTCAGCGACTCACGCACCTGCTTCTGCTCCGGCGCGTACTTCGTGCGGATGGTCTTCAGGTTCGCCTTCTCGGTGTCGCTGAGCTTGATCCCTCGAAAGAGACCCCGCTCACCGCGTTCACCCTGCATGCCGCGCCCCAGAGCGCCACGGCCGGCCTGTGCACCGGGCGCGGCAGCCTGGGCTCCAGCGAACGACGCCGTGGACACGAGCGATGCGACCACGAGTGCGATTATACGAGACTTACGCATGATACCTCCAAAGTGTTGGCGCGCTGCATCGCGCGTACACGAGGCAGACGGAGGTGTCGTGCGTTCGTTAAGGATCCCGCCTCAGGTACGCCACCGCGCTGATCTCCACGAGGATATCGCGGAGCTCGGCACCGATGGTGGTCCGAGTGGGAAAAGGTTCCGTGAAATACTCCTTGTACACGTCGTTCATTGGTCCCCAGTCGTCCGCGTGCTGCAAGTAAACCGTCACGCTCACCACGTCACTCATGCTCCCGCCCGCCTGTGCGAGCACCGTCTGAACATTCGACAGCACAACTCGCGTTTGGGTTGCAACGTCACGGCCGCGAAGTTCTCCGGACACGAGATCCCGAGGCGTCTGGCCACTCACGTACAGGAAGTCACCGGCTCGCACGGCCGGACTGTATGGCCCCTTGGGACGCGGCACGTCAGCCGGGAGGAACACCGGACTCCAGTTTGGCATATGTGATTGGGACGAAAAGTCGAGCAGCGTGGCGCGGGCGACGATCCCGAAGGATACGTACGCGCCGGTGAACTGCTCATCCGCGTGGGCACAGCTCGTACCGTGCGACGCGCTATGGGCAGCCCGCGCTCGTGCAGCCGGCGTCGTGCGCGGCGACGATCGGTGCCCCTGGCTCGGATGACGGCACCGGCGGATCGCTCCACAGCCGGATTGGCACGATCGTCACGCCGCCCCTGATGATCGTAACCGTGCCGAGATCCACGGTGCGCGTCTCGCCATCTCGCCCGATCTGCAGCCGAACATGTCGCGCACCAGGCTCGAGGTGCAGGCGCGTCAGCGTGAGCTCCCGTGGGAGGAGATGCCAGGAGCGGATGTCGGCGCGCTCGAGAAGTGAGCCCGCGATCTCGGCGATCGTGCCGGCCGTCTCCCCCTTCTTCTCGCGGACGGTCCTGGCGACGACGTACTTGGCAGCGGCACGCGCGATCGCTCGGGTTGCAGCAGCCACCCGTTCCCGGCGCTCATCCGACGCGCTCGCGTCATCGACCTCGGCCACGAGCTGCCCGGGCATGCTGGGTTGGTCATCCACGGCGACGGTCACGGCGCCACCCCACGGGCGCGCGGAACGCCGCAGGACGGGAAAGGCGATCGACAGGTAGTGCTCGTCGTCGTGCTCGTCATGATGTCGTCGCGAAGTGGAGAACGTCGGAAATACATCGATGCGCGCCGCACCAGTCGTCGTCTGCCGGATGTCGCCGCCGCCCCAGTTGCCGGCGGTCCTGGCGATGCGCGATACCGTCCGCTGGCGCGACTCGCTCGAATGGCCCAGGGAGTCCCGATCCGAATCTCCCAAGTAGATGTCGACCGGCTCCGTCGTGCGATGCGCGACGTAGCCGCGTTCCACCACCACCAGGAGGTCGCCGCGGCCGGAGTCCGACGGGACGAGACTGTCACTCAGGGCGAACGAAAGCGCGCGAGCCGCGCGATAGGACACTTCGGCTTCGCCCCGGTTGCCCGCTCGCTCGAACACCGCTCCCGAGAGATGGAACAGGACGGCGTGCAGCGAACGCTCGGCGTCGTCGCGATCGCCGGCGTACTGCGCGAGCAGTCCGGAGAGTCGGCGGGCCTCGACTGCCGCGTCTTCCCATGCACCGAGCCTGGCGTAGGCCAACATGCCATAGTACGGAATGAGCAGGCGCTCCGTCCGGCGCGGCTGGTAGGGGCGGGCCATGTCGTTCGTGAGCAGAGACAGCGCGTTTCTGGAGACGCTCGCCGTGATCCGATCGTCGGCCAGGAGCGCGGCGGTATCCAGCACCGCACCGCTGCGTGCATACTGCGCCGCGTAGTAACTCGCGATGCCGACGTTGAGCGTCCGCAGCAGTGCGTCGTCCTCATGCCACGCCAGCGCGGCGACGAAATCGCCCGTCGCCATGGTCTCACGCAGTCGCAGCTGCGGACGCGAGAGACCGTCCGGCCCGGTGGCGTACCCTCCGAACGTCGCACGCAGCGTGGCGCATCCGGTGGCGCTCAGCAGCGTGAACGAGAGCGCACAATATGTCGTCGCCCGGAGACGCCGGCGGGCTCGTGACGGGGGACGCATCGTTCGTCCGATGGTCGCCGGCCGTCAGCGCTTCTCCAGCACGATCAATCGCTGCCGCGCTTGAACGATCGCGTCGGCGAGCTTTGCGTTGGCGTTGCCGGCCGCGTCGATCTTCTCGAGCTCCAATCGGTGCAGGAAGAGCAGGTAGCGCAGTTCCGCCTCGCGTGGACGCAGCAGCTTGTCGAGCGATGCGGCCATCTTGTACTGGAGCATGGGATCGGCCTGGTCCACCACGCTCGCGCGGTCGTACCGGTCCAGCGCAGAGCTGAAGTCGCCGGCCGCCGCGAGGGCGTCGCCTTCCTTCACGAGTGCGACGGCGCGTATCCGGTTCGCATCGCTCACGTCGGCGGCGCTAGTCACCGTGCGCAGCCCTTGCGGCTCACGATACGTGAAGCTCGCGACGGTCCCGCCGGCCATCTGCACCACCACCACCGGCGCGACGGCGTCGCGCGGCGCTGCCTCGGCGTCCGAGGTACGGGGTGAGAGCACGGCGATGGCGCCACTGCGGCGCGATGTCCACGCGATGTCCGTCGTGTGCGTGGCCGCCATGACCTGGGTCGCGCTCATGCCGAGGGCAAGCTCGCCGCGGCCGAGGGCGGCGCACACCGTCGGGGCGCAGGTGGCGAATGCCACCGTGGTGATCGAATCGCGACGCTCGCGGCCTTCAATGCCCGCCTCGAGTGCACGCGTCGTGGCGGCGTCGACGGCGCGCGTCGGCGAGTCGACCCGATCGCCGTTGCGCATGACGGTGATGGGACCTTCCTCGATGCGCTTCGGCGTGGTGCAGGCCGATGCGGCGAGGGCGGTGATGAAGATCGTCGGCGCGAGCTGTGGGAAACGGGAGCCGGACATGGTGATTCTCCGCGCGAATGGTCAGAGCCCGAAGCGGGCGCGCTCGACGTACTTCTTGATCTTGTGCTGGCCCACCCAGACTTTCGCATTCGTCTCGAGATCGATCAGCGACGCGTCGACCTGGTAGAACATGACTCGCTCGCGTCCCTCCACGTCTTCGATCGCCTGGAGGTCGCCAGCGAGCATGTAGCGCGCACCGACCTCCTGCCCCTGCCGCGCGCGCGTGTCGGCCCGCGCGTTCTGCTGCTGGTCCGTGCGCTCGCCGCGCAGCTCCCCGCGTTCGGCTCCGGACGCGACGACGCGTGCCGAACCGGTATTGATGAGCGCCTTCTCGATGTCCTTGACGAAGGTGCCGACGGCGATGTGCTCCATCGTGCGGTTGCTGAACGTTCCGACGACGATGGTGGGGGCCTCCCCGCCGTGCGTATCGGTGTAGCGCTTGGCCCATCCCGCTCCGAGCGTCTGCTCGACGAGCTGGTTGGCGACGAGTCGCGAATCGGTGTCGTTCCACCGTCCGGACAGGTCGGTGACGGCGCCGGGCTCGATGCGCGTGACGCGCTTGGTCCAACAACCGCTCGCGGCCATGAGCAACGCGAGCGCCATAAGCGCGCGAGGTGCGCCGACGCGGCGCGGAGACTGGAGTGACATGGTGTGAGCTCCTGTGGGTGCGGTCGTTCGACGACCCCTCAGGCACGCGCCACACCAGCGGTGACTCAGATCACAAAATATGGTATGACAACGACTTAGCCCGTTCGTCCTAATACTGGTGTCCACGCTCGTGGACGATGCTGTTTCGGTTCGGGAGGACATTCCTCCATTTGCGGTCATCCCCGTCGCTATTTTTCAGCATGGTGGATTTCGTGCACAACGACTGGACGGACGAGGAGCTCGATGCAGAGTTTCCGCTCGGCGATGGGACCGCCGAAACCGAGGCGCTGGTGAACTGCCCGTACTGCGGGGAGTCCACCGAAGTGGCCCTCGATCCGGGAAGTGGCAGCAGCCAGGAATACATTGAGGACTGCCAGGTGTGCTGCCGGCCGATCCTCATGTATGTGAAGTACGCCCGGGACGGGCGGGCGGAGGTGGAGGTATACGCCTCCGATTCCTGACGTCAGCTCCAGGCGATAAGCCAGGAAGCCAGGGCAGAAGACGCTGCCAGTGGTAGGCTGTCAAGCGATAAGCTGTCGCTGATCGCTGGTGCGAGTGAGATGGCGAAACTTGAGCACGTTCGCAACGAAGGGCGGCAGACGCCGGTGCGTCGCCGCCCTCGGTGCATCGGCCTGGCGCATCGCCTTAGTGCGCGGCGCCGGGGCCGAGGCCTCTCGATTTGCCTGATCGGAACAGCAGCAACAGCGGTAGCGACGCCATCAGCGCGATGCCGGACAGCATGTAGAGCTTGGAGAAGGCGAGCACGCTCGCCTGGCCTTGCAGCTGGCGATCGATGATCATGAGCGCCTGCTGCTTGGCGGAAAGCGCGTTCATCCCCTTGGCCACCAATGCGCGCGTGATGCCGTCGACGCGCGCCAGGGTCATCGGATCGCCGATCACGATGTGCTCGGCCAGCAGGGCGCGCGCCTGCGCGGTGAAGCGCGAGAGCAGCGTGGCGCTGATGGCAATGCCGAGGGACCCGCCGAGCTGGCGGGTGAGATTGAACATTCCCGTGCCCTGGGCCAGCTCCCCCGTCTTGAGCTCCGCCATCGTGGCGCCCGTGAGCGGCACGAAGATCAGACCGAGCCCAACGCCGCGGGCGATAAGGGGCCAGAAGAGATCGTGCGCGCCGGCATCAAAGGAGAGGAGGGAAAGGCGCCACATGGAGTACAGGAAGAGCGACGCGCCAATCGGCACAGTGGCTCGCGCATCCAGTCGCGCCGCATTGCGCCCCACCATGGCCATCGTCACCGCGCTCGCGATCGCGCCAGGCAGGATGACCATGCCCGTCTGATTGGCCGTCCACCCATGCAGCGACTGCAGGAAGACGGGCAGCACGAAGACGCTCCCATAGAGCGCGAAGCCGAGGAAGGCGCCGATGCCCACGCCCGCAGCGAGCTGGCGGTTCAGCAGCACGCGCAAGTTGATGACGGGCTCGTCGATCGTGAGCTCACGCCAGATCAGCAGGACGAACGACGCCACCGACGTCAGTGCGAGGGCCGTGACGAAGCGCGAGTCGAACCAGTCGAAGCGCTCGCCGCGCTCGAGCATCCACTGCAGCGAGCCCACGCAGAGCGCGAGCAGGAGGATCCCCGTCCCGTCGATCGTGGACGCGCGCTCCTGATGCTCCGAGTCGCGCACGTAGGTCCACACCATGAACGCCGCGAAGATTCCCAGCGGGACGTTGATGTAGAAGATCCAGGGCCAGTCGTAGTTGTCGACGATGTAGCCACCGAGCGTCGGGCCAATGGTGGGACCGACCATCACGCCGACGCCGAACATCGCCTGCCCGACGCCGACCTCTTTTGGCGGAAAGGCCTCGAAGAGCGTCGACTGGGCGGTGGACAGGAGCGCGCCGCCGCCGAGCCCCTGGATGACACGCCAGAAGATCAGGCCGCCGAGCGAGCCGGCGGCGCCGCAGAAGAACGACGCCGCAACGAAGATCAGGATAGAGCCTGTGAGATAGCGCTTGCGCCCGAAGTAGCCGGACAGCCAACTCGAGAGCGGGATGACGATCACGTTCGCGATGATGTAGCCCGTGGAGACCCACGAGATCTCGTCGAGCGTCGCGCCGAGGTTTCCCATCATGTGCGGGATGGCGACGTTGACGATCGAGGTGTCGATCAGCTCGAGCACCGCCGCGAGCGTGACCGCGATGGCGATGAGGTACTTGTACTTGTATTTGTCCTCGACCGCGACGAGCGGGTCGGGGGGTGGACCGGAACGGTCGGTCACCCCTCCGAGCGCGCCGCCGGGTCGTGCGACTGTCGTCGACATGCGGATGTGGCCTCGTGTGTCCTACTTCGTGCCGATGTGGGCCACGACCGACATTCCCGGCCGCAGCGGCCGATCATTGCCGAGTCCCTGCGTCACCTTGATCCGTACCGGCACGCGCTGCACGACCTTCGTGAAGTTGCCCGTGGCGTTGTCCGGCGGGAGCAACGCGAACTTGGCGCCCGTCGCCGCGCTCACGCTCTCCACCTTTCCCTTCGCCGTCACACCGCCGTACGCGTCGATCTCGAGGTCCACGTCCTGGCCGACCTTGAGGTCGTGCAACTGCGTTTCCTTGAAGTTCGCCGTCACCCACACGCCCGTGTCGGAAACGACGGTGAGCAGGGGCTGTCCGGCTTGCACGAGCTGGCCGACCTCCACCTGCTTGCGGGAGATGATCCCGGTCACCGGCGCGGTGACGCGCGTATAGGACAGCTGGAGTTGCGCGTTGTCGCGCGCGGCCTGCGCGGCCCCGAGGCGCGCCTGCGCCAGCCGCACGCCCGCCTGGGCGTTGGCAACGCCCGCGCCGGCGGCACCGACGTTGTTCTGCGCCGCGACGAGT
>JALYXJ010000145.1 GCA_030947165.1 Gemmatimonadota bacterium | reverse complement strand
AACTATCGGGACAGTCGGCGGTTCAGGGGAAGGCCCGCGCCGAACGCGGCCAGCGCACCTTCCGCAAGTTCGAGGTGTCGCCCAAGCCAACGCTCGCCGCCGTCAATGGGTTCGCGCTCGGCGGCGGGTGCGAGCTCGCGATGGCCTGCCACATCCGCCTCGCGTCGGACTCGGCGAAGTTCGGGCAGCCGGAGGTGAAGCTCGGCATCGTCCCCGGGTACGGCGGGTCGCAGCGGTTGCCGCGCCTCGTCGGAAAGGGCCTTGCCCTGCAGTTGCTGCTCACCGGCGAGACGATCGACGCCGCGGAGGCCTATCGCATCGGCCTCGTGAACCGCGTGGTACCGTCCGGGGAGCTGATGACCACCGCGCGTGCCATGCTCGCGACGATCCTCGGCAATGGCCCGTTGGCGGTGGCGCATTGCATCGAAGCGGTGGATCGCGGGCTCGACATGGCGCTCGATGACGCCATTGCGCTCGAGGCGGCGTACTTCGGCATGCTCTCCGCGTCGTCCGACAAGGCGGAAGGGATGCAGGCCTTCCTCGAGAAGCGGCCAGCCAAATTCAGCGGCAAGTGATGTCGGGCGCCGGTGGGGGGCGCGTCGTGCTGCGCTCGCTCGCGCTGCGCGACTTCCGCAACCTCGCGCGTGTGGATCTCGCGTTTCCCGCGCCGGGGGTGGCCATCGTCGGCGAGAACGGTCAGGGGAAGACGAACCTGCTCGAGGCAATTTATTATCTCCACTTGCTCCGCTCTGTTCGCGGCGCGCGCGACGTGGACGTCGTGCGCTTCGGCACGCCGGGCTTTCACATCGCAGCGCGTGCCGAGGGCGGTGCGAATCACGAGCTGGCCGCCGGCTTCGAGCGGCACGGGCGCCGCAAGCGCGTGAAGCTCGACGGCGCCGAGCCGCAGCGGCTGAGTGATGCCCTTGGCGCCCTGCCCTGCGTGCTCTTCTCGCCCGCCGACGTGGAGCTCGTGGCCGGCGCACCGACTGCGCGCCGACGTTACCTGGACATCCTGCTGGCCCTCTCGTCGCGCCCCTATCTCGCCGCGCTCCAGCGCTACCGTCACGCCCTGGCGCAGCGGAACGCGGCATTGCGCGAAGTCGTGCGGAGCGCCGGCGCGCGGGCGGAGCAGCGGATCGCCGTCTGGGAGGCGCCGCTGGCCGAACATGGCGCCGTGCTGTGGCGCGAGCGGGTGCAGTGGGCGGCCAACGCGGGCCCACGGTTCGCCGCCGTCTGCGCGGCCATCGGGGAGCAGGCGCCCGTCGGGATGCGCTACGCGACGGCGCTCGAGCCGACGTCGCACGACCCGGCTGACGTCGCCGCGGCACTCGCCGCCGCCTTGGAGCAGAAGCGCGCCCTGGACGTCCGGCGCGGGCTGACGCACGCCGGCGCGCACCGGGATGACCTCACGCTCACGCTGGACGGGCGCGAGCTGCGCGCCTTCGGCTCGGCGGGACAACAGCGCACGGCCGCCATTGCGCTGCGACTGCTCGAGGCGGAGACCCTGCACGAACGACTTGGCGCCGCGCCGATCCTGCTCCTCGACGATCCCTTCGCCGAGTTGGACGTCCGACGGTCAGCACGCATTCTCGACCTCCTCGGCGAGCATGGCATGGGTCAGACGCTGTTGACCGTACCGCGGGAGACCGACATCCCGCCGGCCCTCACGCAGCTCGCGCGATGGAGCATCGCGAGCGGCATCGTGCACGACGACGGCGTGCGGGCGGGAGCCGCGTGAGTCCGGCGAAGAAGCGACCGTCGTCGATCGGCGACGTACTGGCCGACGTCCTCAAGGACACGGGCCTGGCTGCGCGTGTCGAGCAGGCCGGACTGCTTCCCGAATGGAGTGGTCTCGTGGGTCCGCAGATCGCCCGCGTCACGGAGCCGATGTCGATCACCGCCGACGGCACGTTGTTCGTGAACGTGACGACCAACGCGTGGATGAACGAGCTCTCGCTGCTGGAGCCGGAGCTGCTGCGCGCGCTGAACGTGAAAGCCGGACGGACGCCGGTGAAGCGCATTCGCTGGCTGTTGAAGCGGCTCTGAGAGAGTCGACGGCATCACGCGCGTCGGTTACTTGCCGTTGTTGGTGTAGGAGACACAGTCGCCCTGGTTCTTGAATGCACTGCCGTCAGCGCGCTTCACCGTCTTCCAGCCGTCGTTCTTGCACGCGTCCTTCGTGGTCGCAACCCGATACGGCTCGAAGTCGTAAGTGACCGACGTGCTCGGCGTGTCGAAGTGAAGCGCGTCGACGGCCGTGATGAGGCCCGGGTTCCCGCTTCCCTGATTCACCCCGTAACCGCCGAGGATCGTGGCGTTGGGGTTGTTCGCGACGATCGTGCTCCAGGGCACGAACGTGTCGCGGTTCGGCGCGCCCGGAATCGGGTTGGAGGACCACCAGATCGCCTGGCCGCCGTTGTACGCGTCCCAGTGTTGCCATTGTCCGGAGACGACGGCGCCCTGCGCCGTGTTGTAGACCGGCTCGAACACGAGCGTGGTGAAGCCTCCCGGCTCGTTTGGACCATTGTAGTCGACCTGAATGTTGATTGACGCCACCTGCTGGAGCGCCCCAGCCGTCCGATAGGTGGCGTAGCTCATCGACCGGATGTCGGCGATCGGCGTGCCGACGTGGTCGAAGTTGAACAACGTCGCCTTGTCGGCGCCGGTCGGTGTCGTCATCCCGAAGCTGCCGATGCCCATTGGCGGCGTACCTGGACCGCTCACGAACGCGCCGGTGCCGGCGAGGCGTGTGTACAGTACCCAGTTGCGGAGGGGCGGCGTGTCCTCGGCCTGGCGGCTGATGTCGGACTCGGTGACGACGACGGTGCCGTTGCTCGCCGCGTCGGTGCGCGGCGCGAGGTCGATGCTGGACGCGGATGGCGCGACGGGTTCAGCGCCGCAGGCGGCGAGGCCGAGCAGTGCGAGCGACGCGAGGGCGGTGTGTCGCATTTCTCGTTGTACCTCTCGATGATGGCCCCGACATTGGGGGCCACGATCGTACGCCGCGATGGGAACGTCCGCAAGTCCGCCGAACGCGCTCGCGGAGGGCGCACCCGACTCTCGGAAGCGCCTCGCAAACCCTTACGGTTCAACTACTTAGAAACATGCATCGTGGTTGCATAAATACTCGAATCGTGTTACTTTTCGAAGTCTGTGACGAGGCCTCACTTTCGGCCTTTATTCGGTAGCGATTTTCAGCGACATTTGCGAGTGGAGTTCATGACCAAGACGACCGACAAGCCTGCGACGAACGAGTACAGCGCAGGTCAGATCACGGTGCTCAAGGGGCTCGAGGCAGTGCGCAAGCGCCCGGGCATGTACATCGGCTCCACGTCGGAGCGAGGGCTGCATCACCTCGTGTACGAGGTCGTGGACAACTCGATCGACGAAGCGATGGCGGGCTTCGCGGACGACGTGAGCGTGATCATTCACGCCGACAACTCCATCACGGTGGAGGACAACGGCCGCGGCATCCCGGTCGACATCCACCCGATCGAGAAGATTCCGGGCGTCGAGCTGGCGATGACCGTGTTGCACGCCGGCGGCAAGTTCGACAAGGACAGCTACAAGGTGTCGGGGGGCCTGCATGGCGTCGGCGTGTCCGTCGTGAACGCCCTCTCGGAGCGCCTCAAGGTGTGGGTCCGGCGCGACGGCAAGGAGCACTACATGGACTTCGTGCGTGGCGACACGCAGACGAAGCTCAAGGTGCTCTCCGACGTCCCGAAGAAGCAGGCCGGCACCAAGATCTGGTTTCAGCCCGATCATCTCATCTTCACGGAGCTGGTCTACAACTACGGGACCCTCCAGTCGCGCCTGCGCGAGCTCTCCTTCCTCAACAAGGGCGTCACGATCACGCTCAAGGACGAGCGCCCCGACCAGGAGAAGGAAGAAGTCTTCCTCGCGAAAAACGGCCTCCGCGAGTTCGTGCAGCATCTCAACGCGAACCGGAAGCCGCTGCACAGCGAGGTCATCTACCTCGAGAGCACGCGCGACGACGTCGGGATCGAGCTCGCGCTCCAGTACAACGACGGCTACAACGACACCGTCTTCTCGTTCGTGAACAACATCAACACGCACGAGGGCGGCACGCACCTCACCGGCTTCAAGAGCGCGCTCACGCGCGTCATCAACCAGTACATCCAGAAGTCCTCGCTCTCCAAGAAGGACAAGGAAACCGTCCTCTCGGGAGACGACGTCAGGGAAGGCCTCACCGCGGTGCTGTCGGTCAAGGTGAAGGAGCCGCAGTTCGAGGGACAGACGAAGACCAAGCTCGGCAACTCGGAAGTGGAGTCGGCGGTGAAGTCGATCTCGAACGAATGGCTCGGCCAGTACCTCGACGAGCATCCGCGCACCGCCAACATCGTGATCGAGAAGGCGATGTCCGCCGCGCGCGCGCGCGAAGCGGCACGCAAGGCGCGCGATCTGACCCGGAAGAAGTCGGGGCTCGACATCGGCAACCTGCCCGGCAAGCTCGCCGACTGCTCGCTGGTGGACCCGGCGCTCTGCGAGATCTACCTCGTCGAGGGCGACTCCGCCGGCGGTTCGGCCAAGCAGGGGCGCAAGCGCGAGTTCCAGGCGATCCTGCCCCTCCGCGGCAAGATCATCAATGTGGAGAAGGCACGCATCGACAAGGTGTTGTCGAACGAAGAGATCCGGACGATCATCACGGCCATCGGCACGGGCATCAAGGACGAGTTCGACGTCACGAAGGCGCGCTACCACAAGATCATCATCATGACGGACGCCGACGTGGACGGGGCGCACATCCGCACGCTCCTGCTGACCTTCTTCTACCGGCAGATGCCGGAGCTGATCGAGGCGGGCTACGTGTACATCGCCCAACCGCCCCTCTTCCGCGTGGCGAAGGGCAAGGAGGCGTACTACGCCTTCGACCTGAAGGAGCGCGACGAGATCGCGAAGCGGCTCGTGCCCGACGGCAAGACGGGTCTCAGCATCCAGCGCTACAAGGGGCTCGGCGAGATGAACGCCGACCAGCTGTTCGATACCACGATGGATCCGAACACGCGCACGCTGCTGAAGGTGAACGTGGAGGATGCGGTGATGGCCGACGAGGCATTCCGCACGCTCATGGGCGACGAGGTCGAGCCGCGGCGCCTGTTCATCGAGAACAACGCGAAGTTCGCTTCGAACCTCGACATCTAGCCGGAACCTCGCTGCATGACGACGGGCGGCCTTGAAA
>JALYXJ010000423.1 GCA_030947165.1 Gemmatimonadota bacterium | reverse complement strand
GTTCGTCGGCAGCGAGGGCACGCTCGGCGTGGTCGTGGAGGTGGAGCTCGGCCTGCTCCCGCTACCGGAGCACGTGGTCGGCCTCGCGGTGCCGTTCGCGACCGAGCAGGACTCCCTTCGCTTTGTGGTCGCGGCGCGCGAAAGCCGATCCGTGCACCCGCGCTGCCTGGAATACTTCGACGTGCTCGCGCTGCAGATCGCGCGCGACGCCGAGGGGTCGCGCGACTGGGCTGCATCGGCTCAGGGGTTCGTGTACGTCGAGGAGGTTCCACCGGATGGTGTCGAGCCCGCGCTCGACGAGTGGCTCTCGCTCGCCGAATCGCACGGCGCCCAGGTGGACGACGTGCGCGTGTACGAGGGCGAGACCGCGCTGCGCGAGGCGCGTCGCGTGCGGCACGCCGTGCCGGCGCACATGAACGAGCGTGGCGCCGCTCGGCGCGCTCACGGCGGCCGGAAGGTGTCCACGGACTGGGCCGTCCCCTATCCGCTCCTCGCACGGGCGATCGGCCGGGCACGCGAGCTCGCGAGCGAGGCTGGCATCGACCAGGCCGTCACCTACGGCCACGCCGGGAATGGTCATCCGCATCAGAACTTCATCGCGCACGACGCCGACGAGCTCGCGCGGATCGAGCGTGTGGTGGAAGCGACGCTCCGCGAGGTCATTGCCCTCGGCGGCACCGTGGCGGCCGAGCACGGGATCGGAAAGCTGAAGCGGCAATGGCTGTCGTTGCAGATGTCGCCGCTCCAGGTGCGCGCGATGAGCGCCGTGAAGCACGAGCTCGACCCCGCAGGCATTCTCGCGCCGGGCAACGTGCTGTGAGCTCGCGTGGCTTCCGGAGCGTCGTGCTCGACGTGGATTCGACACTCTGCGGAATCGAGGGCATCGATTGGCTGGCCAGCCGGCGTGATCCGGAGACGCATGCCGTGATCACCGCGCTCACCGACCGCGCCATGCGCGGCGAGATCGCCCTCGACTCCGTGTACGGCGAGCGGCTCGCGGCTGTGCGACCTTCGCGACGCGACGTCGACGAGCTCGCGGCTGCGTACGTCGGCGCGCTGGCGCCTGGCGCGTCGGACGCGATACGCACGCTGCATGATGAGGCGCGCCGCGTCGTGCTCGTGAGCGGCGGTCTGCGCGAGGCGATCCTGCCACTGGCCGCACAGCTCGCCATCGCCGACCGCGACGTCCACGCCGTGGCCATGCACTTCACCGCCGACGGCGCGTTCGCTGGGCATGATGAAGCGTCGCCGCTCACGACAGCCTCGGGCAAACAGGGCGTCGTGCGCTCGCTCGCCTTGCCACGGCGCATCCTTGCCGTGGGCGACGGTGCCACCGACCTTGCGATACGCCCGGCCGTGGACGCCTTCGCCGCATTCACCGGCTTCGTCCGCCGCGAGCCGGTGGTGGCCTCGGCCGATGTCGTCATCGAATCCTTCGCTCAGCTCGTGGAGCTCGTCCTCTCATGACCGCGCACCAGCATCTGCTCAGCAACGGCACGTTCTTCTTTCCCGGCCCCACCGAGGTGCGGGAGGCGGTGTTGCGCGCGATGACGCAGCCGATGATCCCGCATCGCGGCATGGCGTTCGAATCGATGTTCGCGCGCCAGCAGGAGGCGCTCCGGACGATCTTCGGCACGGCGCGTCCCGTGTACGTGAGCAGCTCGTCGGCCACCGGGCTGATGGAAGCGGGGGTCCGCTGCGCGCCGGCGGGCCGCGTGCTGTCCGTGGTGAACGGCGCGTTCTCCGCGCGCTTCGCCGCGATTGCGCAGGGCTGCGACCGTGAGACCGACGTCATCGACGTCCCCTGGGGAGAGACGGTGGATCTCGACGACCTCGCGCAGCAGCTCCGCACGAGGCAATACGCGGCCGTGACGATCGTCCACTCCGAGACATCCACCGGCGCGCTGACTGACGTGCGGGCCGCTACGCGGCTGGCGCGCGAGAATGGGGCGGTGTGTCTCGTGGATTCCGTCACCGGGATCGGCGGCGCCGAGCTGCGCTTCGACGACTGGGAGCTCGACTACGCGCTCACCGGCTCGCAGAAGGCGCTGGCACTTCCTCCCGGCCTCGCCTTCGCCGCGGCCACGCCGTCGTTCATCGCCGGCGCGCGCAGTACCACGGGTCGAGGGCTGTACTTCGATCTCGTGGAGTTCGACGCGTACGCTGCCAGGAACCAGACGCCGAACACTCCGGCCATCTCCCTCTTCTACGCGGCTGATCTCCAGCTTCCGGCGATCGCCGCCGAGGGCATGGCGGCGCGCTGGGCGCGACACACCATGATGGCCGGGCGCACCTACGAATGGGTCGACGCGCTGGCGTCGCGGCACGGGGCGGAGATTCACGTGCTCGCGCGGGCGGGCCGCCGCTCGCCCACGGTCACGAGCATCACGCTCCCTCGGTCGCTCACGGCGTCCACGCTGCTGAAGGCGATCGCCGAGCGCGGTTTCACGATCGGCAGCGGGTACGGCAAGAACAAGGAGACGACGGTTCGCATCGGGCACATGGGGGATCACACTCCTGAAGGGCTCGAGCACTGCCTCGAGGCGTGCGATGCGGCCTTCGACGCGCTGCTCCATGCCGCGGCGGCGGGAACTCGCTCCTGACAGTCGCTCGGGCCGTTGCCACGAACGTGGTTGCGAACGCAGCGGGTCGACCGTCAAGTCACCGATGACAATTTCGTCACGGAAGGGCCGCTGATGCGGGTGCTCGTCATCGAGGATGACCGCCAGACGGCGAAGCTGGTGAAGAGCGTGCTGACCGAAGGCGGCGACGCTGTGGATCTTGCCTACAGCGCCGCCGATGCCCGTCCACTCGCGCTCACCAACGAGTACGACGTGATCATCCTCGATCTTTCCCTGCCGGATGGCACGGGGATCGAGATCCTTCAGGAGCTGCGCCGCGAAGGTCGGGAAATGCCCGTCCTCGTGATGACGGGCCGCAGCGGAGAGGCCGACGTGGTACGGCTGCTGGACGCGGGCGCCGACGATTACGTCGTGAAGCCCGTGCCGAACGAAGTGCTCAAGGCGCGCGTCCGAGCGCTCGTGCGCCGCGGCGGCACGGCGAGAACCACGGAGACCCTGACGGTAGGCTCGCTCGTCCTCAATCGCGTGACCCATCGCGTGTTCGACGCCACCCGCGAGATCTCGCTCACGCCGCGCGAGTTCAGCCTCCTCCAGCACTTCATGCTCCACGCGGGCGACGTCGTCAGTCGCACGGAGCTGCTGGAGAAGGTGTGGGACATGCACTTCGATCCCGGGTCCAACGTGGTGGACGCGAACGTGGCGCGCCTGCGCCGGAAGATCGACGGCAGCCCGACGGCACCGGTCATCTACACGGTGCGCGGGGTGGGGTTCAAGCTGGAGCCGCGGTCGGCCAGCTAGGGTCGACCCCGCCCTTCCTCTTCCAGCTGCTGCACCACCTTGAGCAGGGCATGCCCGCTCTCGAGCACGTCGGCCGCGAACTCCCGCTGCTGGTCGTTCAGGGGGCCGCCTTTCCCATTGTGCAGCAGCTTCGCGAAGCCAAGGATGCCGTTCAGTGGTGCGCGCAGATCGTGGGTGAGGCGCCGGACGTCGACGCTTCCGTCCGCGGCCACGTAGCGTGACGGCGGGGTCGGGTCTCCGTTGGTGTCGCTGATCACCGTGCTCCCGCGCCCACGAGCACGCGGCCGTTCGTCGCCGGCGCGACTTCCGCTCTCCGCTCGCCCACCTGCTGGCGCCACATCGCGTAGTAGAGTCCCGTGCGCGCGAGCAGCTCGTCATGGCCGCCCTCCTCCACGACACGGCCGCGCTCGAGCACGAAGATCCGGTCCGCATGCATCACGGTGCTCAGCCGGTGTGCGATCAGCACGGTGATCACGTCCGCGCTCTCCGCCACGTCCCGCATCGTGCGGCTGATCTCCTCCTCGGTGAGCGAATCGAGGGAGCTCGTCGCCTCGTCGAACACGAGCAGCTGCGGGTCGCGGAGCAGCGCGCGCGCGATCGACAGCCGCTGCTTCTCACCCCCCGAGATCTTCATGCCACCCTCGCCGATCACCGTCTCCAGCCCCTTGTCCGCGCGGTTCAGCAGCGACGTCGCCGCCGCTCGGCGCAGTACGTCGAGGCACTGCGCGTCGCTGGCGTCGGGGCGCACGAAGAGCAGATTCTCGCGAATCGTCCCGCTGAACAGCTGCGCATCCTGGGTGACGAATCCGATCCGCTCACGGAACCGGTCGAGATCGACGTGATCGCTCGGCACGCCGTTGTACAGGATCTCGCCCGCGCCCGGGCGATACAGTCCGACGAGGAGCTTCACGAGCGTCGTCTTGCCCGCGCCGGAAGGGCCGACGAACGCCACGGTGTGGCCGCGCTTGACCGCGAACGACACGCCGGCCAGCGCCGGCGCCGCGGCCGTCGCGTGCGTGAAGCTCACGTCGCGGAAGGCGAGCGTGCGGAGATCATCCACCGTGACCGGATTGACCGGCTTGGGGTCGATCGGAATCCTGAAGATGGCGTCGAAGTTCGCGAGCGAGGCCTCCGTCTCGCGATAGATGTTGATGACGTTTCCCAGCTCCTGGAGTGGCCCGAAGATGAAGAACGAGTAGATGAGCAGGGAGAAGAACTGTCCAACGGTGATCTGTTTCTCGAAGATCAGGTACAGCATGAGGAAGAGGATGCACGTGCGCAGGAAGTTCACGGCCGTGCCCTGGATGAAGCTCAGCGACCGCAGGTAGCGCACTTTCTTGAGCTCGAGCTTGAGGATCTTCTCGGTCGTCGCGTTGAGGCGGAGCTCCTCCTGCTTGGCGAGGCCGAGGCTCTTCACGAGCTCGATGTTGCGCAGCGATTCCGTCGTCGCGCCGGCGAGGGCGGTCGTCTCGGCGACGATGACCTTCTGGATCGTCTTGATGCGCTTGCTCAGCACGGAGCTGAGGATGGCGAGCATCGGCACGGTGAGGAAGAACGCCGGCGCGATCGCCCAGTGCGCCTTAAACGCGTACACCATGACGAAGATCACACCGACGAGCGTGGTGAACACCATGTTCACGAACGCCGCGATGAAGCGCTCCGTGTCGGAGCGGACCTTCTGGAGCTTGCCGAGCGTCTCGCCGCTGCGCTGGTCCTCGAACGTCTGGAATGGCAGCGCGAGCGAGTGGCGGATGCCGTCGGAATACAGATCTGCCCCGACGCGCTGCACGACCACGTTCACGAAATAGTCCTGGAAGTTCTTCGCCACGCGCGAGACGAACGCCACTCCGACCGCCATGCTCAACAGAAGCGCGACACCCTTGAAGAACTCGATCCGTGTGTACTTGTCGTACTGTGTGGCGTACGAGTCGATCACGTGCCGGAAGATCAGGGGGTCCAGGAGCGAGAACACCTGGTTGATCGCCGCGAGCACGAGCGCGAGGAGGACGATGCGGGAGTACGGCCGGAGATAGCGGAAGAGGGTGCGCATGAGGATAGACTAACCCGAGGAACGGCGTTTCGGGTCCCGGACCGGTGGCCGCCCTCCGC
>JALYXJ010000100.1 GCA_030947165.1 Gemmatimonadota bacterium | reverse complement strand
CGCCAGCAGCGCGACGAGCGCGGCACACCGGGGACCGACCGCGAGGCGATGGGGGTTGAGCCGCATCGGCCCAACGTAGGACGCACGGTCCACTTCAACAAGAACGATGGGCGACGAGGTCACGCCTCGTCGCCCGTAGTTGCATCACTTCCATGTCAGTCCGCAGGAACCCTTAGATCGCCTTCGCGTGCTCCGTGACGACGCGAACCGTGTCGTCCACCACCTGGAGAAAGCCGCCCTCCACGTGAAAGCGCTGTCCCGAGCCGGCTTCGCCCAGCCGCAGCTCGCCCGAGCCGAGCAGTGTCACCATGGGCGCATGCCCGGTGAGGATGCCCACCAACCCGTCGAACGCGGGGGCGACGACCGACTCGGTCGTCCCTTCGAACAACACGGCTTCCGGCGAGATGACCGAAACGGTGAGCACGCGCGTCAGCCCTGCAGCTTCTTGGCGTTCTCGACGACGTCGTCGATGCCGCCGGCCATGAAGAATGCCTGCTCCGGCAGGTGATCGAACTCGCCGGCGACCACGCGCTCGAAGCTGTTGATCGTTTCCTCGAGCTTCACGTACTTGCCCGGGATGCCCGTGAACTGCTCGGCCACCGCGAAGGGCTGCGACATGAAGCGCTGCAGACGACGCGCACGGCCGACGATCTTCTTGTCGTCTTCCGAGAGCTCGTCCATGCCAAGGATCGCGATGATGTCCTGGAGCTCCTTGTAGCGCTGCAGGATCTTCTGCACGTCGGTCGCCGCCTTGTAGTGCCGGGCCCCAAGGTACTGCGGATCGAGAATACGGCTGCTCGACGCGAGCGGATCCACGGCCGGGTAGATGCCGAGCTCGGTGATGGCGCGCGAGAGCACGACGGTGGCGTCGAGGTGCGCGAACGCGGTCGCCGGCGCCGGATCGGTGATGTCGTCGGCGGGGACGTAGATCGCCTGCACCGACGTGATCGAGCCGTTCTTCGTCGAGGTGATGCGTTCCTGCAAGTCACCCATTTCGGTCGCAAGGGTCGGTTGATAACCCACCGCGCTCGGCATGCGGCCAAGGAGCGCGGAGACCTCCGAACCAGCCTGGGTGAATCTGAAGATGTTGTCGATGAACACCAGCACGTCCGCGTTCTCTTCGTCGCGGAAGTACTCGGCCACCGTCAGCCCCGACAACCCGACGCGCAGACGCGCACCAGGCGGCTCGTTCATCTGGCCGTAGATCAGGGCGACCTTGTCCAGAATGTTCGCTTCCTTGAACTCGAGGTACAGGTCGTTGCCCTCACGCGTGCGCTCGCCCACGCCGCAGAACACGGACTTGCCGCCGTGTCCCTTCGCGACGTTGTTGATCAGCTCCTGGATGACGACGGTCTTGCCCACGCCGGCGCCACCGAACAGCCCGATCTTGCCGCCCTTCACGAATGGCGCGATCAGGTCGATGACCTTGATGCCGGTCTCGAAGACTTCGGTCTTGGGCTCGAGGTCGACGAAGTCGGGGCGCTTCCGATGGATCGGCCAGCGCGGCACGCTCTTCGGGATCGGGGCGCCGTTGTCCACCGGCTCGCCGAGCACGTTGAGGATGCGGCCGAGTGCCGCGGCGCCGACCGGCACCGAGATCGGCCCGCCGGTGTCGGTGACCTCCATGCCGCGGACGACCGCGTCGGTGGAGTTCATCGCGACGGCCCGCACCTGATTGCGGCCGATGTGCTGCTGTACCTCTGCCGTCACGTTCACCTTCACACCGGAATCGGTGGTGGCGTCGATCTCGAGGGCGTTATACAGCTCGGGCAGGTGGCCGGACTCGAACTCGACGTCGAGCACCGGACCGATGACCTGCACGACTTTGCCGAGTGTGTGTGATGCGATTGCAGTGGCCATGGGCTATCCCTGGAGAGCCGCAGCGCCGCCGACGATCTCGGCGATCTCCTGCGTGATCTGCGCCTGACGGGCGCGGTTATAGGTGCGGCGAAGGATCGTGATGATGTCGCTCGCGTTGTCCGTCGCGTTCTTCATGGCGGTCCGTCGCGCTGCCTGCTCGCCGGCCACCGTCTCCACGAGCGCACGATACACGGCGTTGCGCACGTACGACGGCAGCAGCTCGGTGAGGATCGCTTCCGCGGAAGGAAAGAGCAGGTAATCCCGCTCGGCGGCTCCCCCCTCCTTCTTCGGCGGCGTGACGGGTAGGATCTGATCCGTCGTCGCCGGGGTGCTGAGCACCGAGTTGAACTTGGAGTACGTGACGTACACGCCGTCCAATGTGCCACCGATGTATTCGTCCATCAGCTGGCTCACGATCTCCGCGGCATTCTCGGCCGTGGGCTTGTCGGTCACGTCGATGCGCTGCGACGCCAGCTCGCGCCCGACGTACTTGAAGTAGCCGAGCCCCTTCTTGCCGACGACGTGTACGTCGACCTTCGTGCCGGCGCGCTCGATCTCGGCAATCTTGTTGCGCGCCTCCTTGATCAGGTTCGCGTTGAACGCGCCGGCGAGGCCGCGGTTGCTCGTGAGCACGATCAGCGCGACGCGCCGCTGCTCCGCCGGCTGACGGAGCAGGGGAAACCGCTCGGCCAGGTCGGGCGAGTAGAGGCTCGAGATCACGTCGGCGAGCGCGTGCGCGTAGGGGCGCGCCGCGACGACGCGATCCTGCGCCCGCTTCATCTTCGAGGTGGCCACCATCTCCATCGTGCGCGTGATCTTGCGCGTGTTCTCGACGGACTTGATGCGGCCCTTGAGCTCGCGACCCTTAGCCATGCGTCGGTCCCGTTAGAGGCTCGCCGCCGTGAGCTTCTCCTCGTGCGCAGCCGCCGCAACTTTCTTGTACTGATCGATGCCGCGGCGCAGATCCGTCTCCGTCTCCTTCGAAAGGGCCTTTTCAGCCCGGATGCGTTCGCCAACCTGCGGGAACTCGGCGGCCATGAACTCGTGGAAGCCCTTCTCCCAGTCGCGGAGCTGATTGACCGGCACGTCGTCGATGAACCCATTCGCCACGGCGTAGAGGATCATGACCTGCTGCTCCACCGGCATCGGCTCATACTGGCCCTGTTTGAGGATCTCGACCGTGCGCGCGCCGCGCTCGAGCTGCCGCTTGGTCGCGGCGTCGAGGTCGGAGGCGAACGAGGCGAACGCCTCGAGCTCGCGATACTGCGCGAGATCCAGACGAAGACGGCCGGCCACGGCTTTCATGGCCTTGATCTGCGCCGAGCCACCGACGCGGCTGACCGAGATGCCGACGTTCACGGCCGGCCGCACGCCAGCGTAGAACAGGTCGGCCTCGAGGAAAATCTGGCCGTCGGTGATGGAGATGACGTTCGTCGGGATGTAGGCGGATACGTCACCGGCCTGCGTCTCGATGATCGGCAGCGCGGTGAGCGAGCCGCCCGGCTTCAGGATGTTCTTGCCGTCCACGATCTTGGGATCGGTGGAGAGCTTCGCCGCGCGCTCGAGAAGGCGCGAATGCAGATAGATCACGTCGCCCGGGTAGGCTTCGCGGGCCGGCGGGCGGCGGTTAATTTGTTTATTATGGCTATACGCGGCGTCG
>JALYXJ010000415.1 GCA_030947165.1 Gemmatimonadota bacterium | reverse complement strand
GAGAGGCGCTGAAGAAGAATCGGCTCTCCTCGCCCTCCACACATATCCCGCTGCCGAAGGACGACGACGCCTGGGCCAAGTCGATCGCCACGGTGAAGGAGATCGGGCACGAGTACATCGTGATCCCGTGGCTCGATCCGTCGCTGCGGAAGACGCCCGATGACTTCTACCGGCTCGCCGACAAGCTGAACCATCTCTCAGAGTCGGCGACCAGCGCGGGGCTCAAGTTCGCGTACCACAACCACGACTTCGAGCTCGCGAAGGATCCCAACGGCACCGGTACGTATCTCGACATGCTGCTCTCGCGCACCGATGCCAAGCGCGTCGGCATCGAGATGGATGTGTATTGGGTGACGAAGGGCGGCGGTGATCCGATCGCCTTCTTCAAGAAGTATCCGGGGCGCTTCCCGCTGCTGCATCTCAAGGACGCGACGCCGGCGCCGGCGCAGGACATCACCAACGTCGGCAGCGGCACGATCGACTGGAAGAAGGTCATCACCGCAGGGCGCGCGCAGGGCACGAGGCACGCCTTCGTCGAGAACGACAATGCCGGCAAAGAGCCGCTCCCCGCGATCCGGACGAGCGCAGCCTATCTCACCAAACTAAAATACTGATGCCTTCGATGGTGAACGACGACACCGAGTACGACGTCTGTATCGTCGGCTCGGGGGCCGGCGGCGGCATGGCCGCGTACGCGCTGACGCAGGCCGGCGCGAAGGTCGTGATGCTCGAAGCCGGTGGTGAGTGGTACGCGTCGAAGAACTCGCAGATGCTCACGCCAGCGTGGGCGTCGCCGAGACGTGGGGCATCCACGCGCGAGCGCCCGTTCGGCGAGTTCGACGCGTGCGACGGCGCCTGGGATATCGAAGGCGAGCCGTACACGGTGGCGGCTGGACAGAAGTTCATGTGGTGGCGCGGCAGGATGCTCGGCGGCCGCACGAACCATTGGGGTCGGATTTCGCTGCGCTTCGGACCGGACGACTTCAAGGGCAAGACGAAGGACGGACTGGCCGAAGACTGGCCGATCTCCTACGACGACGTGGCGCCGTACTACGATCGCGTCGACGACCTGATCGGTGTGTTCGGCAGCCGAGAGGGTCTGCGCAATCATCCCGACGGCAACTTCCAGCCTGCGCCCCGTCCGCGCTGCTACGAGCTGCTGGTGAAGAAGACGAGCGACAAGCTCGGCATCACCTGCATTCCCTCGCGGCTCTCGATCATCACGAAGGCGAAGCCCGGCCGTCAGGCGTGTCACTACTGCGGCCAGTGCAACCGCGGCTGCCAGGTGAAGGCGAACTTCTCCAGCCCCGACGTGCTGATCGCGCCGGCCCTCGCGACGGGAAAACTCACGCTCATCACGAACGCGATGGGGCGCGAGGTGACGGTCGGCAAGAACGGTCTCGCGACGGGCGTCACCTACATCGACAAGAAGTCCAACACCGACAAGCACGTGAAGGCGCGCGTCGTCGTGCTGGCGGCGAGCGCGGTGGAATCAGCACGGCTGATGTTGAACTCCAAGTCGTCCCAATTTCCACAGGGCCTCGGCAACTCGACCGGCTGGGTGGGCAAAGGGCTGACCGACACGACCGGCACCGATGTCTCCGGCTTCATCCCGAGCATGGTCGACCACGTCCCACATAATGAAGACGGCGTGGGCGGCATGCACGTGTACATGCCGTGGTGGCTCGACAACAAGAAGCTCGACTTCCCGCGCGGCTATCACATCGAAGTCGGCGGTGGGCTCGGCCAGCCGAGCTACGGCTTCATGGGCGGGATCCACAACTATCCCGGCGGCGGTGGCTACGGCAAATCGCTCAAGGACGACTACCGCCGCTACTATGGCGCGACGATCGGCTTCAGCGGGCGCGGCGAGATGCTCCCTAACGCCGACTCGTACATGGAGCTCGATCCGACCGTCGTCGATCAGTGGGGCATTCCGGTTGCACGCTTCCACTGGAAGTTCACCGACCACGAATACAATCAGGTCAAGCACATGCAGGAGACCTTCCGCGCGCTGATCGCCGAGATGGGCGGAACAGTCTTCAATCCGATGCCGGGGAAGGAGCAGAACTACGGCATCGCGGCCGGCGGACAGATCATCCACGAGCTGGGCTGCGTGCAGATGGGCTCCAACCCGTCGAACTCCGTGCTGAACTCCAACTGCCAGGCGCACGACTGCAAGAACCTCTTCGTCGCCGACGGCGGGCCGTTCCCGACGCAGGCGGACAAGAATCCGACCTGGACGATTCTCGCGCTCGCGTGGCGGACGTCGGACATCATCACGCAGCAGCGCAAGGCGGGGGCTCTATGACCGACGTCTCACGCCGCGACGCGCTCAAGGTGTTCGCCGCCGTTCCCGTGGCGGGCATGCTGGATTGGACAGCCCCGAGCATCGAGCGCGCGACGAAGTTCATCGAGCGGCTGAAGGAGGAAGAGGGGGCCGCGCCGTACACGCCGAAGTTCTTCACGCCGCACGAGTGGCGCACGGTCCGCGTGCTCGCCGACATGATCATCCCGAAGGACGCGCGCTCCGGCAGCGCGACCGACGCCAAGGCGCCGGAGTTCATCGACTTCATGCTGATGGACAAGGAGACGAGCGAAGCGTCCAAGGTCTCCATGCGCGGCGGCCTCGCCTGGCTCGACGCCGAGCATCGCCACCGCTACGGGAAGAACTTCCTCGACGCATCGGACGCGCAGCGGCGAGGTGTGCTCGACGACGTCGCCTATCCCAAGAAGGCGAAGCCCGAATTCGCCGCGGGCACGGCCTGGTTCACGAGATTTCGTTCAAACATAGGATCTGCTTTCTTTTCCAGTGCTATAGGATGGCGCGATCTCCAGTACATGGGGAACGTCTTCAACCCCAACTGGAACGGCTGCCCCCCTGAAGCGACCCGGAAGCTCGGCGTGAGCTACGAAGAGTACGACGCGTCTCTGGCCCGCAGCCGCAAGGCATGAACGAGAAGCGGCTCGGCGTCGGATTCGTCGGCAGCGGATTCAACGCCAGGTTCCACATGCTCGGCTGGATGGGAGTGCGCGACGCCGACGTGCTGGGCGTCTGGAGCCCGAACGCCAGGAACGCGACGGCTGCGGCGCGCTACGCCAACGATCTCGACGTCGGCAAAGCCAAGGCGTACAAGTCGATCACCGAGATGGTGGCCGATCCAGCGATCGACGCGATCTGGATCACCGGGCCGAACCAGGCGCGCATCGAGAACGTCGAGGAAGTCTGCGACGCGGTTGTGAGTGGCAAGGGCACGCTCAAGGGCATCGCCTGCGAGAAGCCACTCGCGCGCAACGTGGCCGAGGCGAAAGAAGTGCTGCGGCTGGTGAAGAAGGCGGGGCTGATGCACGGCTACCTTGAGAATCAGGTCTTCGCGCCGCAGGTGGAGACGGGCCGCACTCTCATCTGGGCGCGCGGCGCGGCCACGACCGGACGGCCGTATCTTGCGCGTGCGGCCGAGGAGCACAGCGGGCCGCACATGCCGTGGTTCTGGCAGGGCCCATTGCAGGGCGGCGGCGTGCTGAACGACATGATGTGCCACTCGGCGCTGCTCGTGCGGCATCTGCTGACCAAGCCCGGCCTATCACTCAGCACCGTGACGCCGAAGCGTGTGACCGCCCGCATCGCGAGCCTCAAGTGGTCGCGCGGCGAGTACGCGAAGCAGCTCTCCGAGACGATGGGTTGCGAGGTGGACTACGCCACGCATCCGAGCGAGGACTACGCCGGTCTGACGATCGAGTTCGAGACGGCGGACGGCTACACCGTGATCGGCGAAGCCTCCACGTCATGGAGCTTTATCGGCGCGGGGCTGCGATTGTCAGCCGAGCTGCTCGGCCCCGAGTACTCGATGTCGTGGAACTCACTCGACGCGGGGCTCAAGGTCTTCTTCAGCCGCGAGGTGAAGGGGAAGGTGGGCGAGGATCTCGTGGAGAAGCAGAACGCCGAGATGGGGTTGATGCCAGTCGTGCCGAGCGAGGCGGTGGCGTATGGGTACGAGGCGGAGGATCGGCATTTCGTGCGCTGCTTCCTCGGGAAGGAGACGCCGCGTTTGACGTTGGACGACGGTCTCGAGGTGGTGCAGATGCTGATGACCGCGTACAAGAGCGCTGAGGAGGGGAAGACGCTCGAGTATCCGGCGAAGGGGATCGAGAAGTTCTCGCCGGCGGTGGCGAAGGGAGAGTGGAAGCCGCCGAAGCAGGGGCGGTGAAAACGTGAGAACGTGAGAACGTGAGAACGTGAGAACGTGAGAACGTGAGAACGTGAGAGCGTGAGAGCGTGAG